>JAQUQF010000035.1 GCA_028749105.1 Acidobacteriota bacterium
ACGCACGGAATCGCTGAGGATCCCTGCGAACTGCTTCAGAACCCGGTCGCCGGCGTCGTGGCCATAGGTGTCGTTGACCTTTTTAAAAAAGTCGATGTCCAGGACGAAGAGGCCGTAAATCCTGTCTTCCGGCATGGCGTCGCGGAAGTCGCTGGCTTGCAGGAGATGTTTTTTCATGCCGATGAACGCGGTGATGTCGTTTTTCAGGACCTCCGTGATGAAGCGCCGGTTGTGCAGCCCGGTCAAGGGGTCGGTCAGGGTGGCCTCGTGCAGCTGTTCGGTGCGCTCGGCCACGACGCACTCCAGACGGGCCTTCTGCCGCCGCAGCTTCAGTGTGTAGAGGCGGTTGGACGCCAACAGCGCCAGCGCAGCGCCGATCACCCATAGGAGATAGGCCCAGCCGGTGCGGTACCATGGGGAGCGGATGCGCAGGCGGAATGAAGCCTCGCGGCCGATCGTCCCGTAGGCATTGCGGGCGCGCACCCGGAAGCGGTAGGCACCTTCGGGGAGGTTGGTGTAATTCTTGTCGGTGCGTTCCGACCAGCCGCTCCATTTGTCGTCGAATCCTTCGAGCAGGCACTGGTATTGGGTGCCGCCTGTTTTTTCGTAGAAGGTGGCGGCATATTCAAAAAAAACATCATTTTCACGGAAGGGGAGGGAGGGCGCCTCCTCAGGATTTTGCTCGGGAGCGAACAGGGTGCGTTGGTCTTTAAAACTGGCGGCCGGGCGCCCATGGGTGCCCTCGAAAATGGTGCGCTCGGAACTGACGGTCACTCTGCGCACCAGGGCATGGAACGGTTGCTCGTAACCTTTGCGCGTCCTGAGATCCACCCTGTACAGTGTCTTGCCGGTCACCCACAAACGGCCGGCGGCATCGATGCGGATCGCACGGTCGGTCGGCGGGATGCCGCAAAAAGGTCGGGCCTCGATCCGGTAGCTCCCGTTCTTTTCGGGAACGGCCATGAAGATTCCCCGGATCGTGCTGAAAATACAGCGGCCTTCGTTGTCGAATTCCATGCTGTATATGTGCGTCGGCGGGTCGAGAAAGGGGAGGCCAAGATTGTCATCGGGGGTGAAACGGATGTGCTCCGGTGATGTTTCGCTTGCCGCCGGCAGCAGGGAGCGGAACAGCCCTTTCTGTGTAGCCACATACAGAACCGAATCCCGATAATATGGATGCAATGCAGCCCACCCAGGCAGGCCATGCTGGGGCCCATAGCGCCGCAGCGAAACCCGAGTGGGTGAGCCGCCGGTAAAGCGCAGGTTGAGCAGGCCATTTTTCGTGGTCCCCACCCAGAAATCACCGTTGCCGTCCTCCGTGAGCGCAAGGATGCCGTCGCTGACCCCCTCCATTCTTCCGATCCGACGCCACTCCCCGGCCGCCTGCCGATATACCTCCATGCCATCGAGCATGCCGACAAACAAGTGGCCGGGCCACTGCTGGGATGTGCCCAAACTGTAGCAGTACGCGCTCGAGCTCGCCCCCGGGACACGCACGGCCTCCTCCCCATCGATCCTGAACAGCCCCTTGGCGGAAGCGGCCATGAGATCCCCTCCCACTTCAAGAAACTGCCAGATTTCATTGGGGCTTTGTTTGACCGCGGTGAATTCCTGCCGGTCGTCCTTCAGTGCGAATTGGTAGGGGGTTTGGACAAACAGATACTGGTAGGTCCCGACGTACAGTCGTTCCCTGTACATGCACGTGCTCATCGAAACGCCGCTTATCCCGTTGCTGGGGCCGAAGTAGGATTGGATGGAGCTCATCTCGATGTGGGAGATTCCGGAGTTGTTGGCCGCCCAGAGGTTGCCTCCGTGATCTGTGAAAATATTGATGACCGTATTGTCAAGGAGGCCGGAGTGGGTATTGATGACCCGGGTGATCTTGCCGGAGCGGTCGAAGACGACGATGCCGCCCTTGAGGGTGCTGATGGCGAAGGTCAGTCCGTCCACGGGAATAAGCTTGTAAAGGGAGGCGTTGCTTTCATTGAGGGCCGCGGCCAATTCGCTGGGAAAGGGCATCACGATGTCAGGGGACGCCTGCCTGGAGATGTCGTAACGTTGGGAGGATTCGTCCCAGAGCGAACTCAGGTCGATCCTCAGGAAATCTCCCGAGGTCCTCCCCGCCAGGATTTCGTGGGGCCCAAAAGGGGCCAGGGTGATCCTTTTTCCCTGGTAGACCTTGCGTAAGGCCGGAATGGGGACGATTTGCGATTCATCCAAAAGGTATAACCCCTTGTCCCTGTCAACGTAAAAAATATAGTCGTTCAGCAGGCATGCCTGGGATGGGACCATCCTGCCCGCAATGGTCTGTACCCTGCCGTTGAACAGGCGGAAGATCTTTGTCCGGGAAAGAAAGTAGACCCCTTTGGAACAACTCAACACTTGCCAGATATTGCTGAACTCGCGGTCGGCTAGCGGGATCGATTCCACAAGGGAAACCGCCTCGACCCTTCCCGCGGGCGACGCGGCCAGGTAGCCAAAATCTCCATCCGCGCCGTAGTAGATCGTGCCATCGAGAGCGCAGGTCAGGGCTCGTATGGATGAGTTGCTGCGGGTGGGGATCAGCCGCCAGCGGCTGCCGTCGAATTCCAGGATGCCTATTAAATTTCCGAAGTACATCACCCCGCGCTGGTCCTGCGCCGCCACCCAGTTCTGGGGATGGGCCTTGTACTGCTCGGGTTCATAGTTGGTGATGATGGGGGAGCCGAGTTCCTTGATCTGGGCGGCTAGAAAGCCGGAAAAAGCCAGCAGGCAGGCGATTGGCAGAATGACGATAAGGGTGTTCTGCCGCGGCATGTAATGATTATAGGCGAGGCCGGGAGAAATATCAATTGCAGGTTTCGGATCTCGCTCTACTTATCCATCGTCTTCGGCCCCAGCACGCTGGAGCCGACCTGGAGATAGCCTTCTTCGAAGGCAAAATCCAGGGAGGTGACCGCTTTTTGCAGGTTTTCCTCATTGTCCGGGGCATGCCGCCCCTCCGCCAGGCATACACCCTGGTTGCGCCCCTGCTTCTTGGCCACGTACATCCCGAGATCGGCGGCCATCATGCTCTGTTCGAACGAGAGCAGGTCGGGCTGCTTGGGATAGATCGGGAAGCTGACGAAGCCGATCGAGCAGGTCTTGCGCAGGATCGTGCCGTCGCCGAGGTCGAACGGAGCGGAGGCCACCCGGCTGAGGACCTTGCTGGCGAAGACGGGGAGGTATTCGGGGCGGGTTTTTTTCAGCACCACCAGGAACTCCTCGCCGCCGGTGCGCAGGACCACATCGTCTGTCCGCACCGAGGAGGTGAGGATACTGGCGAACTGCTTCAGCACCCGGTCGCCGGCGTCGTGGCCATAGGTGTCGTTGACCTTTTTAAAAAAGTCTATGTCCAGGACGAAGAGGCCGAACACCTTGTTTTCGACCGAATGGTCGCGGGAATCGCTAGCTTTCAGGACGTGCTTTCTGAAGCTGATGTAGGCGGTGATGTCGCTTTTCAGGACCTCCATGATGAAGCGCCGGTTGCGAAGCCCGGTGAGCGGATCGGTCAGGGAAGCATCGCGCAGCTGCTGCGTCCGTTCGGCCACAATCTTTTCCAGATGGGCCTTCTGCCGCCGCAGCTTCTGGGTGTATAAGCTTACGACGCCCACCAGGGCCGCGGCGCCCGAGAGCACCCACAGGACATAGGCCCACCAGGTGCGGTACCAGGGAGGGAGAATGCGGAAGGCGAACGAGTCCTCGGCGCCGGTGCTGCCATACACATCCTGGGCACGGACACGGAAGCGGTACCAGCCAGCGGCCAGGTTGGAATACTCCTTGAACGGCTCCGCCGTCCAGGCTGACCAGTCCGCGTCGTTTCCCTCCAGGAAGATCTGATAGCGGTTTGCGTTCTCCAGGTCGTAGCTCGGCACGGCAAATTCAAAACGCAGCTGGTTCTTGAAGAAAGGGATCTTGGGTCCGGCAGCGGAGCCTGACGGGGTGCCGCCGAAAAGCAGCTTCCCGCCCATGGTGTTGACGCTGCGGATCATGGCCGAGATGGCCTGGGCCTGAGGCCTGGCGCTGGTGGGAGCCAGGCGCACGATTCCTTCCGAGGTTCCAAACCAAACCACGCCATCCGCCTCCGCAAGGATGGCATTCACCCAGTCGCCATTAAAACGCACGCAGGGGCGCACATCCCAGCGATAGCTGCCGTCCCCCCGAGGCACGGCAACGCCCGACTCGTTGATGCCTTGCGCTTCATCGCAGCTATGCATCCAGACGCGCCCCTGGCGGTCCTCGACCAAGTTGTATATCCAGCGCGACCCGCCGGGATAGAAGTTGGCGAAGGCAGGATCGGGTTCGAAGCGCCGGATGTCTTCGCGAAAGCGGTAGATGCCCGATTTGGACGTCGCCTTGAGGCCGCTGCTCAGCCTGTACAAATAGGTATAATTCAGAGAAGGCAGGCCTTTTTCAGTGCCGAAGCGCTCCACCTGAGGCGGCTCCCGCCGGATTCCGGAAGGGAACGAAACATGCATCACGCCCTGCGCGTACGTGCCCAGCCACAGGCTGCCATCGTCAGCCTCATCAATCGTGCGGACCTGCATGGGCAGGTCGAGGACCATGCCCTCGTCCAGCCAGCGCCCCCCCTCCAGGCGGCATGAAGCCAAGCCGTTTGACAGGCCGATGAAGAGGCGCCGCGGATCCTTGCGGGAGCGCAAAAGAAAATAGTTGCCCGTGACGCTTTTGCGGATGAGATTGGCTTTGCCGCCTTGAATTTCATAGAGCCCGCTGTAGTTGGCCACCAGCAGGCGGTCTTCCCAGGAAACGAAGCTCCACACGGCCCCACTCAACCCCGCGATGGGGGAAAAAAACGGGCGGTTTGTACCGGCAAGATCAAGGCGGAACAGGCCCTGGTCCGTTCCCGCGTAGAGGGTTCCCCCGTGGCGGTGGATGGCGAACACGGTGCCCGGCAATCCCCGCTTCTCGTTGTAAATGCTGACTGGGGAATCGATTCCCATGCGGCTGATCCCTTTTCCCAGGGCCATCCATGTCCCCAACTGGGAGTCCTGGAACAGGTGTTTCACCGATTCGATCGGTAATCCTTCCCTTTTTCCCACCCAGTCCAGCCAGCTGCCGTCGCGGGCGAGGCGCATGAATCCGCTTTGCAGCGTGGCGATCCCGAGCGTCCCGTCGGCGAGCGGAATCGCGTGGTACAACTGTCCTTGGCGCAGCGCGGCATCTGCCTGGGTGGGAAACGGCTTCACCATGCCGCCGTCGTAAAGAAAGAGGCCTTGTCCCTTGGTGCAGATCAGCAAGCCGTGCGTTTCGCCTTCCGAGAGGTCCCAGGGCAAGATCGCCCCGATTTTCTCGCGGGCGAAAAATTCACCGCCGGGAACGAGCTCCAAGTGCGTATCATTGAGAACCATGAGCCCCTTCTGCGAATCCTGGACGTAGAGCCGGCCACGGACCGCGAAGGCGGATTGGAACACTTGGCTGGGGCGCCAAACCTGGACCTTGTCCCCCTGCAGACAGAAGAGGCGCTCGAATGCCTGGAAATAGACGCGGTTCTCCAAAAAACAAATGGACCAGATGTCGGAGATTTTGCGATCCTCGGGCCGGATACGGTCCATGAGCGAGACGTAGTCCATTTTGCCCATGGCGTTGGGTGCCAGGTAGCCAAATTCCCCTTGGGCGCCCACATAAATACGGCCGTTGCCGTCGAGGGCCATGGAACGGACCATCGTTCCCCTTTCGGTGCGGATGAGACGCCAGCGGACCGAATCATATTCAAGGATGCCGGAGTTGTTGCCCACGTAGATGAGCCCCCGGCGGTCTTGTACCACGCACCAATTCTGGAAAAAGGCCCCGTAGTCGCGCGGCAGGAAATTGCGCAGGAGGGGGTCTCCTTTTTCCTGCGGCAGTGGTCGTTCCGCCGGCGCGGATGCGCCAACGGCCGGGATATCGGCCGTTGCAAGCATGCATGCCAGTATGGCAATGACGAAGATTCTCATAAAAAATCAACCCCCTGCGGCAAGTCAGAGGACATTTGATTCTAAATAATATAGATGAGGGGAATTGTCAATCAGGGGTCCGAATGTCGAGGAAGGGGTTCAGAAGATCTCCAGGTTTCAGGAAACCTGGTCCAGGTTGGCCTCTTCCCGGTAGTCCACGGTGACCAGCTGGCCTTTCTTTTTCGGCCTGAGCAGGGAGAGGACGGTCAGGTAGGTGCGGTTGTTCTTCAGCCAGTTGCGGTTCAGCTTGCGGGCGTAGTGGGCGATGGCGATGTCGACCCACTTGAAGTTGATCATTTTGCGCAGCGTCGTGGCCAGGGAATAGAATTTCTTGTGGCAATAGATCTGGGCGCGCTGCAGGTCGAGCGGCGCCAGCTTGGCCGGTTCGAAAACGACGTGGTGGGCGTCGTAGAGGTTCCAGTCGCGGAAGCGGATGCGCTGCTGCTCGCAGGCCTTGTTGTAGAAATCGGAGCCGGGCAGCGGCGTCAGGATCATGAACTGGCTGGAGGTCAGCCGGGATCTCTTGGCGAAACGCACCGTGCGGCGCACGGTGCGCCAGTCGTCCTCGTCGAAGCCGAAGACGAACATGCCGTGGATGCGGATGCGCCGGCGGCGCAGCACCTTGACGGCGCGGGCAATCTCGGCCACCGTCTGCCCCTTTTTCATGGCCTTGAGGCTTTGCGGGTTGAGCGACTCGAAGCCGATGAACACGATCTGGCAGCCCGCCTTTTTCATCAGCCTGACCAGCTCGGCGTCCTTGGCCACGCTGGCGCGCACCTGGGCCGACCATTGAAACTTGAACTCGGCCGCGATCATGGCCCGCAGCAGCTCCTTGGTGTGCTCGGCGTTGGCCGTGAAATTGTCGTCGTAGAAGAAGATGAAATGGCGGCGGGAATCGTAGCGGCGCAATTCATTCATGACGTTGGCGGTGGAGCGGAAGCGGAATTTGTGGCCGAACATTCCCGTTACCGAGCAGAAGGAGCAGGCGTAGGGGCAGCCTCGGGACGTCTGCACCGGGATGACGACCTTGCCGTCGACTTGGCGGCTCATGGCCTTGGACAGGGTCAGGTCGGGAATGGGGATGGCGTCCAGATCGTCCACGTGAGACTGCATGGGATTGTGGCGCATGACGCCCTCCTGCCAGTAGGAGAGGTTGGGGACATTTTCCAGCCCCAGGCCCTGCTCCCAGGCGTTGGCGAAGGCCGGCAGGGCCTTTTCCCCCTCGCCGCGGATGACGAAGTCGGCATGGCCCATGGCCTCCTCGGTCAGAAAGGTCACGTGCGGGCCGCCCAGCATGACCTTCACCCCCTGCGCCCGCAGCCGGTCGGCGATGGCGTAGGCCCGCGGCGCGGTCGAGGTGATGGTGGAGATGCCGACCAGGTCGGCGCGGCGCAGCGCTTCATAATCGAGGGCTTCCCATTCTTCGATGACGACCTCGGCATCCCAGCCGCGCCCGCGCATCAGCGTGCCCAGGATGAAGGTCCCCAGGCGCGGGGAATAGAACTGGGAAAAGATATGCAGATTGGGCGGCCGCGGTTCAATCAGGATGATTTTGGGCATTTTATCTCCTTAAATTGCGCCGGATGCCTTTTTCAGCGCAGGCCGCATGGCCGCTTTTTCCCCCACTTGAGTCGGGATCGAGTCGCTTCTGGCTGGCGGGATGGAACCGGAAATTCCCCGGAACGATTTGACTTTTGGCAGACAACAACCTTCAACCGAAAGGTCCTTTCTTAATTATATATACTGATTTTATATTTTTTCTAAAGAAATATTAATTTTTGGCCAGGCGGTGTCAGAAGAGCTCCAGAATCGCCGGGGCGACGTCGGAAAGGCTGGCGATCCTTTTGCGCAGGCGGTTGCCGTGCTTGCCCCAGGCGACGAGCGGCACCGGGTTGCGGCTGTGACTGGCCCGGTTACAATCCTCAAACTAACTAAAAAATTGTATTTGTGTTGACATAAGTATGAAATTATCATATATTATATGAAAAGAGAGGGTGAAATGGTAAGAAAAACCGTTGCTTTAGACAAAAAAATATTGGATGAATTGATATTATTCGCCAAAAAGGACCAGCGCGATTTTTCCGGGGCCCTGCGCTACGCTTTAAAGATCGGGTTAGCGGCCATCGAGAATCCGGAGCTGACCATCGAGGAAATAAAGGATATTCTTGAAGCCACAGTCGATCTCGAAGCCGGTCGGGTCAGCGAAATGAGCTTGAACGAGATTTGATGCGGCTCCTTGAGACAGCCAAGTTCAAAAAACAAAGGGAAAAACTCCGTTCTGAATTGGAAAAGCAGGCCTTGAAAAAAGCCATTGGCGAGGCATTGGAAAATCCCCTGGCCGGAAAAAAACTGAAGGGCGAACTTTCTTGCTATCGTTCCCTTAGATTCTCTGCTGGATCACTTTCGCAGCGTTTGATCTATCAGTTTGAATCTGATTCCGTTATCCTGATCTCTTTCGGCCCCCGCCAGGGAATCTATAAATCATAAAGCCCGAAAAGATCTTCAAGGAGTTGGTTTTAGATAATCACTTATCATGATTAACAGCAGCTCTGTTTTCCAAGAGTAATTTGACAATATGAATATTTCTGCCATGTAAAGCAATAAGGAGTGGAGAATTGTCTTTCTTGTCCAAAGCATTGACAAAGGCTCCATTCTTGAGCAGAAAAGGTGCTTTTTCTTTTTGATTTCCCAGAACAGCCCACATCAAGGGGGTCATACCTTCATTATCAGCGGCATTCACGTCCGCGCCGTTCCGGATTAGAATTTCGAGGATCTTCTTCGGCACATCATATTGATAGGCCGCATTTATTAAAAGCGTTAAAAGCGTCTCTCCGTCTTGATTTCTTCGATGAACGTACTTGTTGCTGAATAGGTCATCCTTGACCGAAACCAATTTTGATCCGGATACCCGTTCTTGGAAATAAAAATCCTGAGCGATTTCTGATCTTCATTTTCGTAGAAAAAAAATACTGCTTGTATAGTCAAAAAAAGAATCAATGCAGCTGCAACTTTAATGATGATTTTTTCTTTTTTGTCTTCATAGTCTCTCCAGTTGGCAACAACCAAATATGTCAATTTCATTTTACTTTAATTGCAGCTAATTTTAGATTGTGAGTTTGATATGTTTGTATTATTTCCTGCAATACCGGAGCGATGGGCACCTCAGTACAATTCCAGGATCGCCGGTGCGACGTCGGAAAGGCTGGCGATCCTTTTGCGCAGGCGGTCGCCGTGCTTGCCCCAGGCGACGAGCGGCACCGGGTTGCGGCTGTGTCCGCGCGCGGGATAGTCCTCCAGGTTGCCGTGGTCGCTGGTCAGGATCAGGGTGTCGTTTTTCCTGTCGAGCAGGGACAGAAGCGTCCCGACCAGGGTGTCGAAGTCGCGGACCAAGTCGATGCACTCCTCCAGGGAACGGCGGTGGGCATAAAGGTCGGTCTGAAAATATTCATACAGAACGAACTCGAACCGCCGGGAAGCGTTGAAAACGATTGCCGCCGCCTGTTGCGGAGAAAAAATGGGCAGCGCCATCCCTTTTTCATTCAGCAAGCGGTTGGAATAGTCCTGGTACAGGGCATTTTTCTCCCGGATGTCGGCCTCACCGAAAGGTCTTTGGTCGCTGGCCAGCAGCATGCAGGAGGTGACCGAGATCATCCTTTTAAAGCGCTCCGGGAAGAACGCGGAAAACCAGAGGCGGCCGTCCGCCTCCATGCGGACGTGTCTTGCCGTGAACAGTTCTTCGTGGGCCGGGTAGGCGTTCAGATAGCGGGCGGTTGCCCCCCTGGCCGCCAGTTGCGACAGCAGGTTTTTCTTCATGATGATGCGGCGCAAGGCGCGGTCGGGATAGCCGTTGCGGTGGCGGTTGCCGATCTCGGCCGCCCCGGCCCCGCAGAAGAGGGCCGTCTGGCCGCTGGCGCTCTGGGGCGCTCCCGGGATGCCCAGGGTGGCGTCAATGGCCGCGACCGGGGTGCCGTCGGGCAGAACCGGGGCTTCCTGCCAGAAGGGGAGATGGCGGCATTGACCGAGAAAGAACGGGTTGCCCGGGTCGCGGCCTACGACGCCGCAGCCGTCGACAAAGATGAAGATCACCCGTTCCATTTTGGCCATTATATCCCCAACCGGGGAAAAAATTAAAAAAAATGGCAACTATCTTGCTTTCGGGGCCGAAAAGCGCTATACTGCAAATCCCTGCGAAGGTCGTTGGAGCCAATATGATTGACAGAACAGGTATAGCTGTGCTACACTCATTTTTTTTGCATGCTGGCGTAGCTCAGCTGGTAGAGCAGCTGATTTGTAATCAGCCGGTCGGGGGTTCAAATCCCTTCGCCAGCTTGAAATAAGCGGAAAATGAAACGTGAGGGCAGGTTCCAGAGTGGTCAAATGGGACGGGCTGTAAACCCGTTGGCGCAAGCCTTCGAAGGTTCGAATCCTCCCCTGCCCAATTTACGGGATGCGGGAGTAGCTCAGCTGGCTAGAGCTATAGCCTTCCAAGCTATAGGCCGCGGGTTCGAATCCCGTCTCCCGCTCGTGAGCGCCCTCGTAGCTCAGTTGGCAGAGCGCATCCTTGGTAAGGATGAGGTCATCAGTTCGACCCTGATCGAGGGCTTTGATTCGGTTGCGGCTTAAAATGAAATATTCTTTAGGAGGACAGCATGGCAAAAGAGAAATTTGATCGTACGAAGGCGCATTTGAATATCGGGACGATCGGGCACGTGGACCACGGCAAGACGACGCTGACGGCGGCGATCACCAAGGTGCTG
>JAQUQF010000311.1 GCA_028749105.1 Acidobacteriota bacterium
CGGGCGGCGAGCAGCAACGGGTCTCCATTGCCCGGGCACTGGTCAACCGGCCGCCGGTAATCATCGCCGACGAGCCGACGGCGCCCTTGGACAGCGAGCGGGCCTTGGCGGTCATCCGCATCCTCAACCAGATGGCCCGCCAGTACGAAACAGCAATAATCGTCGTCACCCACGACGAAAAGATCATCCCCACCTTCAAGCGCATCTACCTCATACGGGACGGCAAGACGCAGGAGGAGGCAGGAGAGGGGCGGCCATTCGAATGAAAACCGTACCGACCTATTTGCAACCGCTCAAGGTCAAAGGAGGGAACCTGATGAATGCGCGACGAATCGCGAAGGGAATGGCCGTTGCCGCCATCCTCTTCGGAGCCCTGACGGTCGTGTCCGGCGGCCGCGCCCTGTTCGGAAGCCCGGAGGTGCGAGCCGGGCTTGGCCACACGGTCCCCTTTGTGCTCTGGTTTAATTTTTTGGCCGGGTTCCTGTACCTCCTCGCCGGGACGGGATTGCTGCTGCGGAGGCGCTGGGCTGTGCATGTCTCCCTCTTCGTGGCAGCGGCCACGCTCCTTGTTTTTGCGGCCTTCGGCCTTTACGTCCTGAACGGCGGGGGCTTCGAGATGCGGACCGTGGGTGCGCTCACCCTGCGGGCATTGTTCTGGATCGCCATGGCGATCGTCGCCAGACAGGACATGCCAGGCCCGGAAAATGGGAGGTTGCGGCAATGAGGAACATTATTTCCGGGATTTTTCCAGCCCGTCAGCGACAAGAAGGGAACCGTCCATGAAAAGCAAGCGCCGTAACCATGCCCTGGGCATTCGCAGGCAGGCGGCCTGCCTGGTTCTGGGGACAGTCATCCTGACCGGCTGCGCCGTCGGACCCGATTTCCGGCGACCCGAACCACCGAAGGTCTCCGGCTATACCGCCACGGCCCTGCCGGCTCAAACCGCTTCTGCCCCCGGCAGTCTGGGCGACGCCCAGCGGTTTGTCCATGGCGGGGCCATCCCCGTCGACTGGTGGCAAGCATTGGGATCGGCCAAGCTCAACGAGTTGATCCGGCAGGCACTGCAAGCCAGCCCCACCTTGGATGCGGCCAGGGCGACGCTCCTCCAAGCCCGAGAGACCTACGAGGCGCAGGCCGGAGGGACGCAGTATCCTCAAGCGACGGCGCAAGCCGGCGCGCAACGCCGGAAGACGAACAACGCCCCCTCGGGTCAGGAGGGCGGGGAACGAACCTTCGATCTCTACAACGCCGGTGTGGGTGTCAGCTACCATCTGGATATCTTCGGCGGCAACCGCCGCGCCCTCGAAGCCTTCGCCGCGCAGGCCGACTACCAGCGCTACCAGTTTGCAGGGGCGCGCCTTACCCTGGCGGCCAATGTCGTTACGTCGGCCATCCTTCAGGCGCAGCTGACCGAACAGATCCTGGCCAGCGAGGCCATTCTGGCCACCCAGGAGGAGCAACTCGAACTGACGCGCCGGCGTCTGGCGCTGGGCGCTGCCTCCCAAAACGATGTTGCGGCCTTGCAGGTCCAGATGGAACAGTCCCGTGCCGCCATCCCGCCGCTGCGCAACCGGCTGGCGCAGACAGACCATCTGCTGGCGGTGCTCGCCGGCCGGCCGCCGGGGGGCGGGGCCGTGCCGCAATTCACCTTGGCCGACTTTCGCTTGCCGACCGAACTGCCGCTCAGCGTCCCTTCGGAACTGGCGCGGCAACGGCCCGACATTCAAGCCTCCGAAGCGCTGCTCCACGCCGCCAACGCCCAATACGGCGCAGTCCTGGCCAAACAGTACCCACGGATTACCCTGAGCGCCGATCTCGGCTGGCAAGCGCTCACCCTGGGCAGCCTTTTCGGCAGCGGCGCCTTGGTCTGGGGGCTGGCCGGTCAGGTGGCGCAACCCCTGTTCAACGCCGGACTACCGGCCGAGGCGCGGGCCGCCGAGGCGGCCTTCGCCGCCGCCGAGGCAAACTACCGGCAGACCGTTCTTTCGGCCCTGCGCAACGTGGCCGACGTGCTGCGGGCGCTGGAGAACGACGCCCAGACCCTGGCGGCTCAGGCCGCCGCGGACCAGGCGGCCCAGGAGTCGCTGCACCTGACGAGGCAAGGTTACGCCTTGGGTACGATCAGCTATCTGCAACTCCTCATCGCGCAGCAACAGGCGCAGCAGACCGCCACCGGCCTGATCTCCGCTCGGAGCCTACGACTGGCCGACACGGTCGCACTGTATCAGAGCATGGGGGGCGGATGGGCGCATGACGAAGCGATCGTGAAGTAAAACACGGTGCCCCGCCCAGAATCGGCAGAGCGCTCCAAGGATCAGTAGGCAACATGGATTTCTACCCGGCATCTGCATCATGATCATCATCTCACCAGACCCCGCTGCAAGGCGTCTCCGAGTTGTCCCGGAAACGCCGGGAGCGGGGAAAGAGGCGGGACGCCGATACACGCCATCAACACGGAAAGGCACCCCCCTTCCCCATCAAAATAAACCCTCGATGATAGCTTGTTTCATCTTTTGACCTGGGGTTTCGGAGCGCCCGACCGGACGGGCTCGACCACAGGGAGAGGAAGGCCGGCGCCCTGGAATCCGCGTAGCGGTTTCGAGGGCGAGGGCGCGAATCAGGGAGACGTGTCTCGTCCGGAGCGAAGCGGAGGGCGAGTCACGACGACCGAAAAGGAAGATGATCGCCCGCAGCCGCCTGTCTCCGACGAAGGAGGTGACAGGCGGCAGGCGGGCCACCACGGTGCAGAAGGCGGAGCGTCCGCGTCTTTATGCGGTCGCGGAGCCGACTGCGCAAACGCCCGCGACCTGGCGCGTCCGAGCGAAGCGAGGTCGCACCGGGAGCGGGCAAGGGTTTAAGAAACCGGAGGGCCTAGGCAGTCAGCGCGCAGCGTCTGTCTGCCGACGGCCCGGAGCACCACAGGATTGCGGCCGTGCGGAGCGTCCGCGGGTTTAT
>JAQUQF010000312.1 GCA_028749105.1 Acidobacteriota bacterium
CTGAGCACGCGCGACGACCAGGATGGGGCCGCCGTCAAGAAGGTCCTCTCGGCCACGCAGGAGGGCCAGGCCCTGGAGATCGACTGGCTGCACGGGGA
The DNA here is from genome assembly GCA_028749105.1 of Acidobacteriota bacterium. Taxonomy (GTDB): domain Bacteria; phylum Acidobacteriota; class Aminicenantia; order UBA2199; family UBA2199; genus UBA2199. The sequence continues at coordinate 99 of JAQUQF010000312.1, forward strand.
CGACAAGCGCAGCCACGCCTTCACCGTCCAGGAGGTCAGGCGCCTGGAACAACCGAGCCGGGTCATGGTGCAATGGGACGGCGCTCCGGTCGGCGCCGAACAAAAGGGGACGCGCGAGATGACCGTTCCCTCGCTCGGCCAGTTCGAACTCCTCGACGCCGAGGCGGTCCTCGAGCCGGTGGCGAGCGTCCTGCTGCGCTTCTCCGACCCCTTGAAAAGGAACCAGAACCTGCGCGGCCTGATCACCATCGCCGGACATGAGCCCAGCTTCGAGATCGAAAGCAACGTGGTCCGCGTCTATTCCTCCAAGGGCTTTGACGGTTCGATCGAGGTTGTCGTCAATCCCGGCGTGCGCAATTTCAACGACCGGCGGCTGGAGAAGCGGCTCACGCGCTCGGTCGCCTTCCAGAGGCTCCTGCCGGCGGTCCGCTTCGTGGGCCAAGGGACCATCCTTCCCGACAAGGAGAAGCTCACTGTTCCCTTCGAGGCGGTGAGCCTGCGCTCGGTGCAGGTGACGGCGTTCCAGGTTTACAGCAACAACATGGCGCAATTCTTTCGGCAAAACGACCTGCAGGGCAAGGAGAACCTCTCGCAAGTCGGCCGCTTCCTGTGGCGCAAGACCGTTCCCCTCTCCGGCAAGGCCGGGGACGCCTCTGTCTGGCGCCGCTACAGCCTGGATGTGACGCAGCTTTTGGGCGAGAACCCCGGCAGCCTGTTTCGCATCATCCTCTCCTTCAACCGCGGTAACGCCGTCTATCCTTGCGCCAATGGCGAGGAGCCGATTCCCGAGCCCCCCTTGCAGAACCAGGATGATGCCTCCTACCGCGACTTCTCCAACTGGGATTATTCCTATGAATACTATTACGAGGACGGCCGGGACGGCTGGGCCGACCGCAACGATCCCTGCAAGAACGCGTATTACAATCCGCGCTTCAACGAGCAGGCGGTCCAGGCGCGGAATTTCCTGGCCTCGAACATCGGCCTGGTGGCCAAGCTTGGAGGCAAGAATGATCTGCACGTGGTCGCCAGCGACATCCGCACGGCTGAGCCCCTTTCCGGCGCCCGCATCAAGGCCTTCAATTTCCAGAACCAGCTCCTCGGCGAGGGGAGCTGCGACGGCTCGGGGTTCCTTACCCTGAACCTGGAGGGCCAGCCGTTCTTTATCGAAGCCCAGCAGGGAAAGGACAGGGGCTACCTGCGCCTGAACCGTGACGGGGCCCTGGCCACGAGTCATTTCGACGTGGGCGGCGAAAAGGTGGTCCGGGGGATCCGGGGGGCCATCTATGGCGAGAGGGGGGTGTGGCGCCCCGGCGACGACCTGTTCCTCACCTTCGTCCTGTTCGATCGCGACCGCGTCCTGCCCCGGGAGCACCCGCTGCTGCTGGAGTTGTACAATCCCAAGGGGCAGCTGATGCAGTCTGTCAAACCCGCCCGCTCGCTGGACGTTTTTCATTCCTTCCGCCTGCGCACGGAGGAGTCGGCGCCGACCGGCAACTGGAAGGCGAAGGTGCTGGTCGGCGGCCTGGCGTTCGAGCAGAACCTGAAGATTGAGATGGTGGTGCCCAATCGCCTGAAGATCGATTTCCGCCCCGGGGGCGAGAAGCTCCTGCAGGGGAAGCCGCTGGAAGCCGTTCTCCGCAGCCAGTGGCTGCACGGGGCGCTGGCGGCCAATCTCAAGTTCGACGCCACGGTGCGCCTGGCGCCGCGCCCCACCACGTTCCCGCGCTATCCCGATTTCGTCTTCGACGATCCGGCCCGCGAGGTCACCGCTTCCGAGCAGCAGGTGGCGGAAGCGAGCCTGGATGCCCGCGGCGAGGCGCGCTTCCCCGTCGAGCTCAAGATGGCCGAAGCCGCCCCGGGAATGATGGACGCGCTGTTCACGGTGCGCGTCTTCGAGGAGAGCGGCGACTTCTCGATCGATACCCTCTCCCTGCCCTACTACCCGTATACGAGCTTCGTGGGCGTCAAGGTGCCCAAGGGCGACGAGGCCCGCGGCATGCTGCTTACCGACCAGGACCATCTCCTGCAGATCGTCACCATTGATCCCGACGGCAAGCCCGTCTCCCGCGACAAGCTGGAGGTCAGCCTCTACAAGGTCGAGTGGAAGTGGTGGTGGGACAAGAGCGGCGACTCCCTGGCCCAGTTCGTTTCCAGCCCGAGCAACACGCCGCTGCTCAAGGGTGAGGTGTCGACGCGCGACGGCGTCGGCCAGTGGAAGTTCCAGATCAAGTACCCGCAATGGGGGCGCTACCTGGTGCGCGTGGTCGACCCCAAGAGCGGCCACGCCGCCGGCAGGACCGTCTACATCGACTGGCCAGGCTGGGCCGGCCGCGCCCGCGAGGAGAAGGGCAGCGGCGCCACGCGGCTCAACTTCAGCGCCGACAAGGAGCGCTACCAGGTGGGCGAGAAGGCGGTCATTTTCCTTCCCGATGCCCCGCAGGGGCGGGCGTTGGTCTCGCTGGAAAACCACTCGCGCATCCTCAAGCAGATGTGGGTGAGCACCCAGGCGGGCGAGAACCGCTTCACGATCGATCTCGGCGAGACCATGTGCCCCAATTTCTACGTGCACGTCACCCTGCTGCAGCCGCACTCGGGCAAGAAGAGCGACACTCCCATCCGCCTGTACGGCGTGATCCCGGTCATGGTGGAGAACCCACGGACCCGCCTGGAACCCCTGGTGAAGACGGCGGCCGAGCTGAAGCCCCTGGAGGAATTCACCGTCTCCGTGCAGGAGAAGTCGGGCCGCCCCATGACCTACACCCTGGCCGTGGTCGACGAGGGGCTGCTGGGGCTGACGCGCTATGCCGCCCCCGACCTGCGCAAGCGCTTCTACAGCCGCGAGGTGCTGGGCGTG
>JAQUQF010000313.1 GCA_028749105.1 Acidobacteriota bacterium
CGACCTGGAGGTGGAGCTGATGACGCGCACCAGCGCCGATTTCTTCGCCTTCAAGCGCCGGCTGCGCACCACCTTTGCCGCCGACCTCGCCGGCCTGCGCAGCGTGATCGTCCACAGGGAGCTGAAATACGGGCAGTACCCGGCCTGAGTGCCCGCGCCGGGCCGCCTGGCGCAGCAATGCCGCCACTCATCGGGCTATTGAACTCTGAGGCCGGGTCCGCTATCATTTGCTGCGGCACGGCACCGTGCCTGCATCCCCAGGAGGAATCATGCGCATGACCCGCTACAACTGGCGCCTGCTGGCGCTCCTCGTTCCGCTGCTGCTCCTCTGCGGCGGCTGTTCCCAAGATGACTCCGATGATGACGATCCGGTCGCGCCGGTGAAGCTGGCCCTGGACTGGTCGACCTACTGGGGCGGCGCCAGCGGCTCCGGCGCCACCCGCGGCAAGGCCCTGGCCGTGGCTGCCGGCGGCGATGTCATCGTCGCCGGCGAGACCCAGAATCCGGAGTTCTTCGTCAAGAATCCGGCGGCGCCGCTGGCCCACATCGGCTCCATGGGGTTCGTCACCCGCTTCGCCGCCGACGGCCAGAGCGTCGTCTACTCCACTCTCCTCGGCTCGAGCCAGCCGTATGATTGGTGCAACGGCGTGGCCGTCGATGCCGGCGGCAACGCCGTGGTGGTGGGGCTGGCCGGAGGTCCCGACTTTCCCCTGAAAAATCCCCTGTACACGGAATATACATCCGAGTGGAACTGCGGCTTTTTGTGCTCGATCCCACCGCAGGGGGGAAGTTTGAATTTTTCCACCCTGATTCCCCAGGGCGAGCCGACGGCGGTCACGGTGGGGAGCGACGGCGCCATCTACATGGTCACCCGCAACAACCACGTGCTGAAGGTGGCCGCCGATGGCAGCCGGCTGCTCTACGATTTCCAGGTCGCCCGCGACGCGGGCTGGACGTTCATCGAGGACATCGTTGTCGACGGCAGCGGCCGGGCCTGGATCACCGGCGGCTCCGACTACACCTTCTCGCCCCTGCTGAACCCGCTGCAGCCGTCGGAGGGCATTCACAACGACGATGTGCTGGTGGCCCGGGTCAACGCCGCAGGCAGCGCCCTCGATTTTTCCACCCTGCTGGGCGGGACCGGCGAGGAGTACGGCTTCCGGATCGCGCTTGGCGCCGACGGCATGGTCACCGTTCTCGGCAGCAGCAATTCGCATGACTTCCCGGTAAAGGATGCCGTTGATGCCAGCCACGGCGGCGATTATGACGCCCTGCTGGTCAAGATCGACGCCGCCAACCCGCGCGTCGTCTACGCCACCTACGTGGGGGGGGACTGGGAGGACCGCGGCACCGGCCTGGCGCTGGCTGCCGACGGCGGCGTTTGGGTGGCCGGCATGACCACCAGCCACGACCTGCCGGTGACCGGCTCCTACCAGGACCGGCTGGCCGGGGTGAAGGACGCTTTCATCGCCCGGTTGGCGGCCGACGGCAAAAGCTGGCGGGCGATGAGCTACTTCGGCGGCTCGCAAACGAGCAACCACTCCGAGGTCGGCGCCGACTGGTGCAACGACCTGTTCCTTGGCGCCAATGGAGCGATCTGCCTCACCGGCGAGACCTATTCCTCCGATTTTCCGCTGAAGAACGCCGTGGATCCCGTCTACATGCTTCCCAAGGCATTCGTCTCAGTGTTCCGGGAAATCCAGCAATAGGCGAATCTGCGGTTTTAAATATAATCCCCTCATCGCCCCGTTACCTGCAGGTAATGGACCAGTTTAAGCCGGTAACCGGCCGCGGCGTCCGCCACCTGGTCCAGGGCCTGCTGCTTCATGGCCTGGGCTTCCAATAGATCGGAAACGTCGCTCATGCCGTTCTCGTAGCTGTCCTCGTTGACCTTGAGGTTCTCTTCGGCCTGGGCTTGGGCTTCCTGCGCAAGCTGGAGCAGTTTATGGGCGTCGTTCAGATCCTGCCAGGCCTTCTCCATCTGGATGAGCAAAGCTTCGGAGTGGTCCGTGAGGTTGTTTTGGGCGATCTTCTCCCGGGCCTTCCTTCCGCTCATAACGTGGGCGGCTTCCCACCAGCCGGAAAGCGGAATGGAGATGGTCCCGTAGATCATTCCGTTGGTCGTCCCCTCGGCCTCGTCGGTCTTCATGTAGATGCCGGCCAGGCCGATCCCGGCCTGGGGCAAGAATTCTCCGAGCTTCAGCCTGCTCTGCAGGCGCTCCGACCTGACGGCCGCTGCCAGCAGCTTGTACTCCGGCCGCGACGGCAGGACGGCCCGATGGTCGGCCTTGAAGGAATCGGGGGTGCCATCGTCTGGCAGCGCTTCCTCCAGTTCGAGTTGCGGATCATAGGGGACGCCGATATGCTGGCTGAAAGCCATGGCTGAGATCTCACGGCCGTTCTGCAGCTTGGATCTGTTGACCTTCAGCTCGGAAAGCTTCAGCTTGACCTTCAGGACGTCGTTCTTCATGGTCAGCCCGGCCTGGTAGGCCGCTTCGACCTTGACCAGGAGGCGGGTAAGGAAATCCTCGTAGCGGATAACCGTCTTCAGCTTCTGATCCAGGGCGACCACCCGCCAATATTGCTCCTCGGTGGACAAAAGCACCTCGTTGCGGGCGAGCTGTTCCTTGTAGCCGCCTGCTTCGACGCCCAGGGAAGCCAGTCTGTTGCCGTTGACGATCCGGCCCCCGGCGAAGATCGGCTGGATGGCATTGAGCATTCCGAAGGTCCCCTTGCCGAACATGCCGATGGTTGAAGAGGGGAAATAGGCGAACTGGGTGGCCAAAGGCAGGTGGGCCGGGTTGCCATCGTAGACCGGCAGGTTTCCGCCTTCACTGGTGATGTTGAAGAGCGGTTTATCGGCCTTGAATGAGGCGGCCCCGGCGTTGAGCGCCGGGAAATACTTCGTGAAGGCCGCCTTCTTCGCTTCGCGGGCG
>JAQUQF010000314.1 GCA_028749105.1 Acidobacteriota bacterium
ATTCCGATCCCGAGCGTGGTTTTTATGACTCTTCGGGACAGCCCGCTGGCGCATACAACGGCTGGGATTGACAGCTACGAGTTCCGGCAAAATGCGGGCGCTTCTTGATCAGGAGCGCCCGTTTCACTTTATTTTCGGATTCTGCTCTTTCGTGACCGCGGGCTCGGGCTTGGGCGGGGTCTTGGGGGCCGAGACGCGGCGCATCGATGCGACCATAATTTTCAAGTCATCGCGGTTCTTGGCAAGCCATTCGGCGGCGTCGAGCATTTTTTTCAATCTGTCGGCCGGTTTGGTGGCGCTGGGGTTGGGGCCGGCTCCGGCGTACTTGACTGTTTTCCCCGACTGGTTGAACTGGGGCACCTTGAAGTTCAGCAGCCAGGAGGCCAGGCGCGCGCTTTCCTCGTCGACCGTGATGAAGTAGGGCCTTTTTTCACCGTGGCCGTCGCAGCTCAACTCTGTGCCGATCCCCAGCTGGTTCAGCCAGCGTACCAGCCCCGCCATACAGGTGTCCATGATGGCCAGGTCGTCGGCCTTGCCCATTTCGGCCGAGCCGTGACTACTGTCCACCGTCCGCAGCCAGTAGGACTCCTCGACATAGGATTCGCTGGGCAGAAAGACATTGTTCTTCAGGGTGCCGAAGTGGCCGGCGGCCAGGAGCTTCTGCAGGAATCTTTTGTTGCCCTCGGTCTCTTCGGCCAGGGAGATCCTGCCGTCGATTTCCTGGGCCATGAAGCCGCTGCGCAGCAAGGCCCGCAGCCAGGAAACCCTGGAGAGGAGAAGGCCGGCAGGGAGCTCGAAGCGCCATACTTCCCACAGGATGGCCATGGCCGGCTCGAGGAATTGCCTTTCACCTGAGTTCTTGTAGTTCCTGCCGCCGTGGAACAGGTTGCCGCGAACTTGAGCGATGATCGAAAAGACATGCGGCCAGTCTACGGGGATCTTTTCATTGGCTTGCTGGTGAACCAGGCTGCAGGCCGGGGCGAAAAAGCGGGCGTCGCTTTCATCATGAATCTTCTCGAGCGCCCTGGCGATGAAAGCGCTTCGCTCCTGGACCGTGTCCCAGTCGCTGATGGCGTTCCGCTGCAGCCAGGCGGCCTGGAAAACAGGAGCCGAGGCGATGAAACGGTCGATCTTTTTGCGGAAATCCTTGTCGATCTTGTACAGATTGGCAAAGCGCTCTGCCAGCTTCTGGTCACGCGCCAGGCAGTGGGCCAGGTATATCTCGTCCTGGGTGCGGCCGAGGTCGGGGGCGCCCTTTGCAGCCCATGCCAGAACGGCGGCCCAGAGGCAGACGAAGCGCTCTGTGGCCTTGTCGCCGTCGGTTTTCTGGAAGCGGCGCAACCAGGAGCGGACAAAGTCCCAGAGCTCGGCATTCTCCGCGGGGCGATTCAGGGCCTGCAGGTCGCCGGCTTCGGCCGTCAGTTTTCGGCAATCGGATTTTTCCACCATTTCGCCACCTCCGGGCTAAAAACTTGCCTGATCCTTCACTCCGGCGATTCGGGATTTTTTCCTATTTCATCAATCGTTTCTGATCTCTCTTTCCAGACCCGCCCACATGAGGTGCAGGTCCTTGTAGAGCAACTCCTCTTTATCCTGGATCAGCTGCAGCTTGGTTTCGATATTTGTCAGACGGATTTCGATATTCTGCATCTGGGTGCTCAGGGGGAGCGCTCGCTGTACTGTCGGGGCTTTCGCATCCGACTGCGGAGCCGAGATCAAAGGCTTGATCGTGCTCAACATGATGATCAAGGTCAAGCAGGCGACCAATCCCAGCACGAAACTCTTCCATTCGATCCGATTTTTTTTCATTTTGGTTTCCCTCCTCACTATGATTCATATATATATAGCTATAGTCAACGAAAGTCAACCCAGTATTGCTCCAAAATCATTCATACTGCTATACTATCCAAATAATGAATTACTTCCTCTCCAACCTCTTCCGCGACAAGATGTTGCGGGCCGTGATCCCCTTGGCCGCCCTTGCCGGCTTGAATCTCATGGATATCCTGACCACCATGTTCGGCGTGAGCGTTTTCAAGTTCTGGGTGGTCAAGATCACTGGCGGGGCGGCAGTCGCCGGGGCGGTCATTTATGGGCTTTTCCTGCACAAGCATGAAAAAAAGGACAAGCGCCTGCAAACGCTTCTGCCTGATTTTATTGAAGAAAGGCGGCGCTTTCTTGATAAAATGGCCGCCGGGAAATCCGAATTCCAGACTCTCTGCCATACATGCCGTCATTTTGACCTGAACCATCTGGGCTGCCTGCTGGTCCTGCACGAGCGCAAGGTCTGGATCAAGCTTAATGAGGAAAGCCCGATCCGATATTGCCTGTACTGGAACCTCGACGACCGGCACCCGGTCCTGCAATTAACCGAACGGCTGAAAAAAGAAACAAGTGAAACGCAATGCGGGGCAGACGACGAACTGCAGACGAAAAAAAATGAAATGTGAAAAACCAACTCATCCCCCGGCCCCTTCTCTTGGGAAGAGAAGGGGAGCAAAGGTTCTGCCACTCTCTTTGTAAGAGAGGGGTTGGGGTGAGTTTGAGAAGAGAATCGCCCAAAATATCTGAACGATGAAGTAGGGGAGGGTTTTAATCCCTCCCGTTCTGTACGGTCTATCACGGAAGGGGTTTGATGAATCAACCCCCTACAAAGCGAATAAGCTTGTTTGACATTCAATCGTTATAAATATTAACATGAATATTCGAATGCAAACCATGATAAAGTAGAGGTGGCTTTATGAAAAAAGTGCTGCTCGCAGGGCTGCTAATATCAGTCTTATCGGGATTCTCAATTTTCGCTACGACTGAGGAGGGCTTGATGGCTGACATGGTGCTCGTCAACGGCAAGATATTCACGGTCAACGCGGCGCAGCCCTGGGCGCAGGCCGCGGCCGTTCGCGACGGCAAGTTCGTGGCGGTGG
>JAQUQF010000315.1 GCA_028749105.1 Acidobacteriota bacterium
CAGCCGGGGTCATAAACCTTGACCTGGCTCTTGCGGTCGTCGCGCGTCTTGAACAGCGCCACCTGGTAGACGAGGTCCTCGAAGTCCACAGGCAGCGTCTTGCCCTTGAGGAACTCGCGAACGAATTCCACATCGGCCGCTCCCATTTCCATGCTTGTTTCTATCTTGCTTTCCACTCTGCTATTCCCCCTTGGAAGATTTCCTGTGCGGCCGGATGCGCCTGTTTTTCATGGCTGCCCCGGCTGCGGACGATCTTGGTTCCCGAGCGCTCGGCCAGCGCCGCCTTCAGCTTTTCGGCCGAGGTGATCAGCACCTCGCGGCCGCCGCCGTTGATATAATCGATGGCGGCAATGATCTTCGGCCCCATGGATCCGGGCGGGAACTGTCCCTGGTCCAGCATGCGCCGGGCCTGGTCCACGTCCATGCGCGCGATGGGACGGGCGTTCTCCTTGCCGAAGTTTTCCACCACCCGGTCCACTCCGGTCAGGATGATGAACAGGTCGGCTTTGGCTTCCCTGGCGATCAGGGCCGAGGCATGGTCCTTGTCGATGACCGCCTCGACCCCTTCGACCAGCCCCGACGAATTGATGAAGACCGGGATGCCGCCGCCGCCGGCGGCGATGACGACGATTCCCCGTTCCACCATGGAGCGGATGGCCCGCTTGGGAATGATGTCGATGGGCAGGGGCGAAGGCACCACGCGGCGGAAACCGCGGCCGGCGTCCTCCACCATCTGCCATTTGTTCTCCTTCTTCAGCTGGGCGGCGCGGAAGCTGTTATAGAACGGACCGATGGGCTTGGTCGGCTTCTGGAATGCCTTGTCCTCGCGGTCGACCACCACCTGGGTCAGCACCGTGGCCACCTCCTTGTCGATGGAGCGCTTGCGCAGCTCGTTGAGGATGGCCCGCTCCAGCATGTAGCCCATGCTGCCCTCGGTCATGGCGTCGCAGACATCCAGCGGGAAAGCGGGAATCGTGTTCGCCGCCGCCTCCATCTGCAGCAGGATGTTGCCCACCTGGGGGCCGTTGCCATGGACGATGATCAGTTCGTAGCCCTTGCGAATGATCTCGACCATCAGCTGGGCCGCCTTCTGGGCATTGCGGTACTGTTCCCGGGCCGTTCCCTTTTCCCCGGCTTCCAGCATGGCATTGCCCCCGAAGGCGATCAAAGCAAGTTTATTTCTCATTTTCTCCCAACCCAAAATAAAACAGGCCGGCTGCCCCCCCTCGGGAGAGCAGCCGCCCATGCCGACCGTGCGGTAGTATCTATTTCTTGAACTTCTTTTTCAGGATGTCTTCCAGGTCGGGGCTGCCGATCTCCTGGAGTTCATAGCCCACGCGCACCGTGGGCTTCTTGAACGTGACGATGCGGGCCAGATCGATGGGGGTGGCGATGACGATCAGGTCGCAGGGCACCTTGTTGATCGTGGCCTCCAGGTCCTTCATCTGTTTGGGGCTGTAGCCCATGGCCGGCAGCAGCGTGCCGATATCGGGATATTTCCTGAACGTATCGGCGATGGTGCCCACGGCCCATTCGCGCGGGTCGACCAGCTCGGCCGCGCCGTACTTTTCGGCGGCCATGACCCCGGCGCCGTACTTCATCTCACCGTGAGTCAGGGTGGGACCGTCCTCGATGACCAGCACCCGCTTGCCGCGGATCTTTTCGCTGTCCTTCACCTGCAGGGGGGAAGCGGCATCGACCACGATGGCGCCGGGATTGAGCTCGCGGATGTTGTCGCGCACTTCCAGGATGTTCTCCAGGTCGGCAGTGTCGATCTTGTTGATGACAATGACGTCGGCGCGGCGCAAATTGACTTCGCCGGGATAGTATTCCCGTTCATTCCCGGCCCGGTGCGGGTCGACCACGACGATCTCCAGGTCGGATTTGTAAAAGGGGAAATCGTTGTTGCCGCCATCCCAGAGGATGACATCGGCGACTTTTTCGGCTTCGCGCAGGATGGCGCCATAGTCGACGCCGGCGAAGACGATGACGCCGTTCTCGATGTGGGGCTCATACTCCTCCATCTCCTCGATGGTGCACTTGTGCCTGGCCAGGTCGGCCTTGGTGACGAACTTCTGCACTTTCTGCTTCGCCAGGTCGCCATAGGGCATGGGGTGGCGGATAGCGGCCACTTTCTTGCCCATGGCGATCAGGATCTGGCTGACGCGGCGGGTCGTCTGGCTCTTGCCGCAGCCGGTGCGCACGGCGCACACCGAAACCACCGGCTTGCTGCTCTTGATCATGGTGTCCCTGGGTCCGAGCAGGATGAAGCTGGCGCCGGCAGCCATGACTTCGGATGCCTTGTCCATGAGATAGGTGTGGCGGACATCGCTGTAGGCAAAATAGACGTCTTCAATATCCAGTTTCTTGATCAGTGCCAGCAGCTCCGTCTCGGGATAGATGGGAATGCCCTGGGGATAGTATTCCCCGGCCAGTTCCCTGGGATACTTGCGGCCGGCGATATCGGGAATCTGTGTCGCGGTAAAGGCTTTTACCCTTATTTCCGGATTGTTCCGGAAAAACGTGTTGAAATTATGAAAATCTCTTCCAGCAGCACCCATGATCAAGGCGTTACGCATTGAATCCTCCTGTTTGTTTTATGTTTTTTTCCAGTGGAAATGAATGATAATTATAATCAATATTGCCTCGGGTGTCAACGATTTTTCGCTGATTTACAGAGAATTACGCCGAAAAATAAGGGGAAAATGAGGGAAATGCTGAGAAAATATGGTGAAAAAGGCAGCGTATGCTGGAAAAATGCGCCCCTTGACTGAAAACCGGCACTTTCATATACTGCGACCATGAATGGCATAAAATCGCCCACTGGGGAGCCCGTACTGGTCACGGGCGGGGCCGGATACATCGGTTCGCATGTGGTGCGCGACCTGGGGGAAAAAGGCTTCCACCCGGTCGTGCTGGACAA
>JAQUQF010000316.1 GCA_028749105.1 Acidobacteriota bacterium
TATTACGGCACGGTGGGGGCGGTGGAGTTCATCACCCAGGACGGCAGCCACACCATACATGCGGCGGTGCGCGAGCTGAACGGCAACTTCGCCAAGACCTCCTCGGCGCTGTCGCTGCACGACGCCAACACGGCGACAACGAGCCGGGCGATGACCGTCACCAACCTGAGCAGCAATGCCACCTATAGGACGGCGGTCGGGTTCTTTAACCCGACGGCGGACTCGCTGACGGTGGAGTTTACGCTGCTGAACAATAGCGGCGCCCAGATCGGGGCGCAGTTCAGCAGGACGCTGGCCGGCCATGCCTTCGCCTCGTTCAACCCGTTCACCGAGGCCGGCATGCCGTATCCAACCAATTCCTATGACAGCGTCATCCTGCGGGTGCGGCCGACATCGGGCACGGGCAAGCTGATGTGCTTCGGGGCGACGGCGAACAACGCGTCGAACGACCCGGCGGCGCACGTGGCGGTGCAGGGGGCAACAGGCTACGACAACGGGCCCGGCAGCCTGCAGGTGCTGCCCGAGGTGATCTGGGCGCCGGCAACTGGTGGCGGCACCTGGGTGTCGGAGGTGCAGCTGACCGACGTGACGGGAGGCTCGCAGGTGAGCGTCTATTACAACACGCTGACGGGGCGGCGGGGTCCGTTCCTGCTGTGGAGCAATACTGGCGGCGCGCTCAGCAGCATCAAGTACAGCAACCTGCTGCAGACGATCGACGGGCTGGATACTGGGACATTTACCTATTCCGGGACGGTGGGATCGGTGGAGTTCGTCACCCAGGACAGCAGCCACACCATACATGCGGCGGTGCGCGAGCTGAACGGCAACTATGCCAAGACGTTCCCGGGACTGAACCTGGTGGCGGCGGAGACGGCCGACACGGCGCGAACGATGCTGGTGCAGAACCTGACGAATAACGCCAGCTACCGGACGACGGTCGGGTTCTACAACCCGACGGCGGACTCGCTGACGGTGGAGTTTACGCTGCTGGATAACCTTGGCGCCCAGATCGGGACGCAGTTCAGCAGGACGCTGGCCGGCCATGCCTTCGTCTCGTTCAACCCGTTCACCGAGGCCGGGATGGCATATCCGGCCAACTCGTATGACAACGTGATCCTGCGGGTGCGGCCGACTTCCGGTTCTGGCTCAGTGATGTGCTTCGGCGCTTCGGCCAACAACGCCTCCAACGACCCGGCCTCGCACCTGGCGGTGCAGGGGGAATAATTCAAAAAATCATCTAAAGTGCTTTTTACTGCTTTTTAAATAAAAAAATATTTTTGTTCTATTTCTTTTTATTAGCATACGAGCGGTAATGCTCAAAAGGTCCATAATGCTTGACATGCCTTCATTTTTAGGATATTTTTAGCCATATATGGAGAAGAAAATGAAAGAATTCAAGGGGCAATTGGTATTCAAGGGCTACAAGGTGGTCATCATCGTGTCGCGCTTTAACAATTTCATTACGGACAAGCTTCTGGACGGGGCCAAGGACGCCCTGCTTCGCAGCGGCGCCAAGGAAGAGGAGATTGATGTGGTCCGCGTCCCGGGGGCTTTCGAGATCCCGCTGGTGGCCAAGAGACTGCTGCTGGCCAAGAAGTATCACGCCGTGATCTGCCTGGCGGCGATCATCCGCGGCGAGACGCCCCATTTCGACTTCATCGCCTCGGAAGTGAGCAAGGGCATCGCCCAGCTGAATCTTGAATTCGCCAAGCCGGTGACCTACGGCGTCATCACTGCCGACAACACCGACCAGGCGATCGAAAGGGCAGGCAACAAGATGGGCAACAAGGGCTTCCAGGCTGCGCAGTCGGCTATCGAGCTGCTCAACCTCTTCACAGATGCAAAGATCTGATGTTCCGCATCAAGTACAGCCGCGAGATCGCGTTAAAGATACTCTACGAGCTTGACGCCCTGAAGTGCGACGCGGCCCAGGCCGCCCCGGTCATCGATGAATATTTCGTTTCCTTCAGCGGCCCCAATCCGGACGAGGAGCTGTTCATCCGCCGCCTGGTGCAGACCGTTTTGGACAAGAAAAAGGAGATCGACGCCTCCATCTCGGAGAACCTGATCGGCTGGAAGCTGAATCGTCTGGCGCTCATTGACCGCAACCTTCTGCGCATGGGCATCGCCGAGGCGGGGTTCAATTCGGAGAAGCCCATCATCATCGACGATATCCTGCGCATCGCCAAGAAGTACAGTGACGCCGAATCCTACAAGCTGATCAACGCCATCCTGGACAAGGTCATTCCGTGAAGACCCTGCTGTTGCTTTTCTTCGCCTGGACCTCCCTGAGCCAGGAGAGCAGCCTCGAGATGCTTGTCACCTGCCGCACTCCGGAAATCTTCAGCGACTACCGCAATTACAACTTCCAGCAGGAGATTCATGCGCATGACGGCGGCCTGCGCGTGAACATCAAGAGCCGTACCCTGCGCCTGCGCCAATTGAACCACCGCATCCGCACCGACGAGCGCTTCCTGGCCACCCAGGGACCCGAGGTCAAGCGCGCCTTCGAGCAGGTGCGGCTCAATGCGCTGTCGCTCGCCGATTTTTTGCGCAACATCTCCGTTTTTCTGAAGAACCGGATCGACTATACCGAGGCCGACCTTCCCCAGGAGGCATGGGCGGTCCTGGCCCGGGAGAAAGGCCACTGCGTGGGCTTTGCCAACGTCGCCCAGGCGCTGCTGGCTGGGGTCGGCATCACCAGCCGCCCGGTCATCGGCTTTTACCTGCGCGAGCAGGGGAGCCGGGTCGAACCCGTGCCCCACCGCTGGCTGGAGGTCGACCTCCCCGGCGGCCGCAGGGTTTTTTACGACCCGCAGTACCAGGACTTCTCCTCGCGCTATTTGGTGACCAATCCGGGGGTGCCGCTGGATGAAATCGAACGTTTCGCCGGCGTCATCGTCAGGAAGAATAAAAAA
>JAQUQF010000317.1 GCA_028749105.1 Acidobacteriota bacterium
CACATTTTGACGCATTTTCAGGGAAAATTCCGGGCTTACCTATTTTGCCTACCTTATACAGGCCACAACCAGGCCGGTGAAAAAATCACGGATGAAAATCCAAAAGGCGTTGGATCGCCCGCCGGCTTTATTCTTTTGTCCGATAACCAGAGGGAGGAGGGCCAGCCATGCTGAAGACCCGCGAAGGCGCGGAAATCCATATCGCCGATACCGCCGCCGGGATGGTGCGGATGCGGGCCGTCCGCCTGGTTCAAACCGGAAACACCGAAGGGCTGATGCTGGGCATTGAAATGGAACTGACGCCGGTGGAGGCGGCGTCCCTGGCACGGGAACTAAACCTGCTGGCCTTGAAATGGGGGGCCGAGGACCTGGCCGGTGGGGGCGAAAGGAAAATATGAATACCAGATTTTACCGTAAACAAAAATTTGTACCGGAGCTGGTGTTTGTGCCGGACGGCCTGGCCCGGCGGCTGAGGCGGCGGCTGGGATCGGCCCGCCGCGATCGGCGGCGAACCACGGACCCAACGCTGGCCCGCTACCTGCGACAGGCCCTGCGGCCGGCCTTCGGAGCCAAACGGCAGGTCAACTAGCAAACCACAGAAAGCGAAAGGAGATCAGTATGATGTGCATGGCGAGCATGGTGCAAGGTGATTTCAGCAAGATCGAGGCGGATCTGGACCGGGCCAACGAACTAGCCGCGGCTGCCACGGGGTCCCGGAACGCGGTGGACCTGGCCCTGGAACAGGCGGCCGAGAGTGTGGTCGGATCGATGGTTCGTTTTCCGGACGGGGTTAAGATGGTGCGGATGTGCCCGGCCGCGGAAGTGCAGCCAGCGGGGCCGGTGGCGGAGGTGGATCTGGTCGGGTTGGATGATTTCATGGCCGACCCCTATGACTTCTCGCCCGGCGACCAGGCGTGGATGGGAGGATTGGAACGTAAAGACGGGGGTGGAAAATGAAAACGATCGAAGCGGAACCGGAAGCGCCGGCCGAGCCGGCCGGCGGGCAGATCGTGATGAGTGACGGCGACTGGCACCGGGTGCAGCAGGCCACGCAGTTGGCGGCCGGGTTCGGGGACCCGCGGCACCTGGACCTGGAGATGGTCCGGTCCCTGCTGCGGCTGATCAGCCGCCAGCGGCAGCGGATCCGGCTGCTGCAAAAGGTGGAGCGGGTGCGGCAGCAACTCAAACAAGCCCGCCCGCCCCTGCGGACGGCCGCGGAGCTGTACCAGCAGCAGCAACTCCAGACTTTCGGACCGGCGGAAGGAGGCACGCGATGAAGACGCAAGCCTATTATGACGGCAAACACCTCTACCCGCAGGGCCTGCTGGCCTTTACCGGGCCGCTGCCGGCCCACAACCGCCAGCCCACCGCGCGGGCGGCGGCCGAGCGGATCGCCCCGCGGACGGCGACGCTGCGGCAGCGGGTGCTGGACTACCTCCGCGGCCGCGGACGGCGGGGAGCGACGGACCGGGAGATGCAGGCGGCCCTGGGGATGGACGGCAACACCCAGCGGCCCCGCCGCCAGGAACTGCAAACGAGAGGACTGATACGGGACAGCCACCAGCGGCGCACCACCGACAGCGGCCGGCTGGCCATCGTCTGGGAAGTGAACCCTACCAACTTGACCAACCCAGTCATTCTGGATCCGTTGCCCGGAATTACATGAAACCCCCATTAGCTACCGGACGGGTGTCGTGAAGTCGTCCGGCGTGGACCCGCGCGAGAGTCTGGTGACAGCCGGCAGAGACCGGCAAAAAATTGAACTTCTTTCGCGGGCGCTCGGAGCCAGGGCGATGAGCCAGCGGCGGCCACGGACGGGACGGATCCCGGCAGCGTGAACGGGCGCCAGTTTTAACCGAATCGAAAGGCGAGCCATGATCATCGAAACAGAATCGGGAGACCTGGTACACATGGATGAAACCATGGACGGGCGGATCAGCCTGTTGACGGAATCGTCCGGCTGCAAGCTGTGCGCGGTGGAGGCGATGCGGCTGGCCCTGCCGCGGCTGGACAAGCAGCAGATCGCGGAACTGGAACGAGAGAGGAAGAATTAAACCACAAAAGAAAAAAGGCAACCACAGAGAACACAGAGAAAAATAAGGAGATTTGCATGAGCGCGGAACCCAACCCAACCAAACCAAAGATCAAAACCCCCCGGCCGGTGCGGCCGTGGCGGCGGGCGGCCAGCGCCCTGCTGGATAGTCTGGCCCGGGCCTGGCCCTGGATGCGCAAGGCCACCGCGGCCCGGCAGCGGCTGAGCCTGCGGGACGAATACGAAAAGCGGCTGGCCGGCCGCAACGAGGCCCTCGAGAAACAGGCCCTCGAGCTGGTGCGGCTGCAGCAGGTGATCGACCAGCACCTGCACCCGCTGCTGGAACTGGACCGGCTGCACCAGGACCGGACGCAACTGATTATCCGCTGTGCCTTCTCGGCCAGCTTCGCCGCCCGGCTGATCGAGATCAGCCGGGAGCGCCTCGGAAAACTCAGCCCGGCCCGGCAGGTCGGCCTGGACTGGTACACCGCCAGCGCGGCCCGGAAATATATGCGGTTCCTGAAACAGGTGCTGGAGGCACCAGCCAGCGGCGGGTCGGGTGCTGTGGAGGAGATCCCGGTCCTCAATGTGGATGACAAAAATGAAAAGTAAAGAGCCGGCCGTCTGGATGATGCTGCTGGGGTTGGCCGTCTGGTGGGGCTGGCTGCCCGCGGCGGTGGTGGGCTGGGCGCTGGCCTGCCGGCTGATCTGCCTGTGGCTGCACTGGCACCAACCCGCGCGGCCCTGCCAAACAAAAGAAAAGGCAACCAACCCGACCAACCCGACCAACCCGGCCAACCCGGTCGCAGATAGCGCAGAGAAGCACAGAGAGCACAGAGAAAGAAACGGCCGCGGCGCTGACGGTAAAAGAAATCGTGG
>JAQUQF010000318.1 GCA_028749105.1 Acidobacteriota bacterium
AATTAGTAAGAAAAACCATAGTCGCACAGGTTTGAGCATTGCGAGGACGTCGGTTCTTTGCCTTTTCCTGCTAACGTCTGACGTCTAACATCTTCTTTTTTATGCTACAATGACAGCCGAGGTGTCCGCCGATGTTCGACGTTATCCTCGTGCAGCCTTATCCCTTCGCCGACCACCCTTCCTTCCCCGAGGGGATCCTGAAACGCGCCCTGGAAGCGGCGGGTTTCAGCGTCGCTGTAATCGAGACGCCCTTCTGGCAGGAGCAAAAGGATTTCACGGCGCTGGGCAGGCCGGGCCTGTTCTTCGCGGTGGTGCCCGGCCCCATCGACTCGGTGGTGTTGAACTACACTGCGGGCCGCCGCCGGCGCCGGGAGGACCTGTACCAGTTTGACGGCCAAGCGTTCTTCAGCGGCCGTCCGCCCGACATCAAGTTCAAGATCCGGCCCGACCGCACCGTAACCGTCTTCTGCAACCGGCTGCGGGCAGCTTTCCGCGACGTGCCGCTGGTCATCGGCGGCGTCGAGGCCTCGCTGCGCGCCTTCGCCCACTACGACTTCCAGGAGGACAAGGTCCGGCGCTCCATCCTGCTCGACTCACGCGCCGACATCCTGGTCAGCGGCAACGGCGAGAAGCAGGTCGTGGCCATCGCCCGCCTGCTGCGGCAGGGGATTCCGGCCCGGGAGATCGACATTCCAGGCACGGCCCGGATCTGGGCGCAGCTGCCCCAGGGGAAAAATTGCCTGGAGCTGCCTTCGTGCGAAGAGGTCCTGGCCGATCCCGCCAAACTGCTGCAGGGCCAGCTGCTGATCGACCGGACCGGCGGCAGCCGTGCCCTGGCCCAGAAGCACGCCGGCCGCTGGGTGGTGCAGAACCCGGCCGAGCGCTACGACAGCGCCGACCTCGATTTCATCTACGGTCTGGCCTACGGCCGCCGCCATCCCGGTCATCCGGCCTATTCGCCGGCCCTGCGCATGAATCTGTTCTCGATAACCGCCCATCGCGGCTGCGCCGGCGGCTGCTCCTTCTGCTCGATCACCCAGTGCGAGGGGCGGCGCGTGGCCTCACGCACCCCCGACTCCATCCTGCGCGAGATCCGCTCCCTGACCCTCCATCCCGAGTGGCGCGGCGTGGTTTCCGATATCGGCGGACCCACGGCCGAGATGTACGGCGGCGACTGCACGGCCGCAGCCTGCCTCAAGCCATCCTGCCTGCTGCCCGCCCCCTGCCCGCAGTTGGGGGCGGGCGAATCCTACCGCGGCCTGCTGCGCCGGGCCCGATCCCAGCCGGGAGTGAAAAAGGTGCTGCTGGGATCGGGAGTGCGCCACGACCTGCTGCTGCGGAATCCGGAATTGCTGGAAGATATCCTGCGCGAGCACTGCGGTCGTTTTTTGCGCGTCGCCCCCGAGCACACCGAAGACGAGGTGCTTGAACTGATGGGCAAGCCGCCCTTTGCCGTCTTCGAAGAGTTCGTGCGCCTCTTCCAGCGTGTAAACAGCAAGCTGCCCCGCCCGGTCGAGCTGGCCCCCTACCTGATCGTCGGTCATCCGGGCGAGACCGCCGCCATGGTGCCGGCCATGAGAGACAAGCTGCGTGCCCTGGGCTTGAAGACCTGCGATGCCCAGATCTTCACCCCCGCCCCCGGCACCCTTGCCACCGCCATGCACCATGCGGGCATATCGCCGGCGGGCAAGCCTCTTGCAGTGGAAAAAGACATCCGCTCCCTGCAGGAGCGCAAGTGCCTGCTGACGAGCGATGGCCAGTCCTGAGGAGCAAAATGATATTCACTGTTTACTTTTGCAAGACAGATGCGCTACAATCGCTCCTTATGTTTGACAAGGAGACCCGCGATGCGCAGTGAACCGCACGCCCATCCGGCCGGACAGCGCCTGGCCGAACGTGTCCTTGAAAAGACCGGCGTCGACGTCGCCCGCTGCTACCAATGCGGCAAGTGCTCGGCCGGCTGCCCCCTGGCCGGCGAAATGGACTATCCCCCCAGCCAGATCATGCACCTGCTGCAACTCCTCGAATTCCCTGAATTCGCGGAGGCGGCCCTGCGCTCGCACACCATCTGGCTCTGCCTGACCTGTGAGATTTGCTACTGCCGCTGCCCGATGGAGCTCGACATCCCCAAGGTGATGGACACCCTGCGCCACGAGTCGCTGGCGCAAAACAAGGTCAATCCCAAGGCCCGGGACATCCTGGCCTTCCACCGCGCCTTTCTCGACTCGGTGCGCTATACGGGCCGCTTGTTCGAGATGGGGCAGGTGGTCGACTACAAGCTGCGCAGCGGCCATTTCCTGCAGGACATGCTGCAGGCGCCGTGGATGTTCCTGGCGGGCAAGCTGCACCTGCTGCCCGAGCGCGTGCGCGACCGCGCCCTGCTGAAGCGCATGTTCGCCAAAACGCTGAAGGCCAAGGAGAACCGCCCATGAAGACCGGGTTTTATCCAGGCTGTTCGATGAAGGGCTCGGCCCGGGAATACAGCGAATCGCTTCTGGCCGTGGCCGCGGCCCTGGGCCGTGAGCTGCCTGAAATCCCCGACTGGAACTGCTGCGGCGCCACCGCTGCCCACAACCTCGACCGCGACCTGGCGCTGGCGCTGCCGGCGCGCATCCTCGCCGCCGCCGAGAAGGAGGGGATGGATGAGGTGCTGGTCCCCTGCGCCGCCTGCTACAGCCGCCTCAGTGTCACCCGTCACGAATTGCTGGAGGACGACTCCCTGCGGCAGCGGATTTCGGGCCTGGTTGAGGCGGACTACCGGGGTACGGCAAAGGTGCTGAACATCATCGAGTGGCTCGCCGCCCTCCCCGGCCTGGAGAACCGGGTCAAAAATCCTTTTGTGCGCAAAGTGGCCTGCTACTACGGCTGCCTGCTGGTGCGTCCGGCCGGGATCGTGAAGTTCGA
>JAQUQF010000319.1 GCA_028749105.1 Acidobacteriota bacterium
GTGCTCGTTCAGGATGGCGTTCAGGCGCTTGCCGATGTCCAGGGTAATGTCCTTCTCCTGCAGGCCGAGGCGGCGGTTGACCGTGCCCGGGTCCTTGCCGCCGTGGCCGGGATCGATGACGATGCGATGGACGCCCAGCCCCAGCTGGCGGGCGATGGAGGGGGCGCCTTCCGCCTGGGGCGGCTCCGCTTCCTGGACCTGCCGGGCGCGGCTGACGAACTCGGCTTGGCGATAGATATCAAAGACGACGCGGAAGGGCGAGGTCAGGTAGAAGCGGTTGTACTTGCCGATGCGGTCAAAGTCGAAGACCACGCGGATGGTCTGGGCCTCTCCCCTGCCGATGCGGATGCGCTGCAGGTTTCCCGACGCGATGCGGATCTCGTTCATCTTCTCGCTGGGGTAGTCCGCGGCGAAGCGGCAGTTCTTCAGGTCGAAGAAGAGGCGGCCGCCCTCGCCGCCCCTGAGCACTTTGTCGGTGATCCTGATCTCCCGGCTCAGGTCCAGGACCACGCGCGTGTATTCGGGATAGGAATAATAGCGGATGTTCTCGAGCCTGGCGGGGCTGGTGGCTGGCATGGCCGGGACGGCCGCCAACAGGATAAGGATTGCCGTAGCGCGTTTGAACACAACCATAATCTACAAGAAATCGCCCTATATTTCAAGCCGGGGCCTGAGAATATCGCGTGCCGGCGGCCGCCAGCCGGTTAAAAATCGGGATATCAAGCAAAAAGGGGGAAACTTTCCCCCTCTCCCCCCTTAGAATGTGACCCTATTAATGAACTTGCATCATATATAATTCATGCCATTGAATCTCTCAATCGGGAAAATCCCTAGTGACTGGCTCTAAATACCTTAGTAAGGAAAAAGGTAAAAGGAAAAAGGTAAAAGTGAAGAAACTGCTTTTTTAAGAATTTTTCTTACTTCTTACTTTATACTTTTTACTTTTGCCTTTTTACTTTGGCTTCGAACTTGGAATCTTCTTCTCTTACCTCTTACTTTTTACTTGTTACTTTGGCTTCAGGTATCGAGCGAGGTAATGCCCTCCTTGATGGCGTACTTGGTCAGCTCGGCGACGCTGAAGATGTTAAGCTTGTCCATGATATGCTGGCGGTGGGTCTCCACGGTCTTGACCGAGACGGACAACTGGTCGGCGATGCGCTTGGTGGTGCCGCCCTCGGCCAGGAGCTGCAGGATCTCCTTTTCGCGCGGGCTGAGCAGGGACGCCTCGTTCTTGCGCATGCGCTGGATGTAGTCGCGGATCACCACGCCGGAGATCATGGAGCAAAGGTAGGTCCGGCCCGCCATCACCTGGCGGATGGCCTGGAGGAGCTCGTCATAGGCGCAATCCTTGAGCAGGTAGCCGAGCGCCCCGGCCTCGAACATGCCGGCCACGAAGCGCTTGTCGGCGTGCATCGACAGGGCGATGATCCGCGTCCCCAGCTCCTTGCCGGTGATGGCGCGCGTGGCGTCCATGCCGTTCAGGTCCTCCATGGAGATGTCCATGATGAGGATGTCGGGGCGCAGCTGCTCGGCCAGGCGCAGGGCCTCGCGGCCGTTCTTGGCCTCGGCGATCACCTCCATCCCCGGTTCCTTCTCCAGCATGTTGCGCAAGCCGTCGCGCATGATCTTGTGGTCGTCGGCGATGATGATTTTCACGCTCATGCATCCTCCTTTTTTCCGGCGGGCGGCGGGGTTCCCTGCGGCACCGTCAGGACGATCTGCGTCCCCTTGCCGGGCTTGGATTTGATGTCGATGCCGCCGCCCAGGAAATTCAGGCGCTCGCGCATGCTGAAAAAGCCGAAGCCGCCTTTCTGGGCCTTGGCGTCGTAGATCTGCGACGCGTCGAAGCCCCGGCCATCGTCGTTGACCTGGATATGGAGCGACCGCTCCGCGAGCGACAGGATGACCTTGGCCCGGCTGGCCTGGGAGTGCTTGCCGACGTTGACCAGCAGCTCGCGGACGACCTGGAACAGGATCACCTGGCGGTCGGACTCCAGAAACTCGCCGGCGCCGCGGCTTTCGAACTCGACCGGGATCTGGTACTGCTCGCCGATCCATTCGGCCAGCCATTCCAGCGCCGCCTGGAAGCCCAGCTCGTAGAGGACCGGGGGGCTGAGGTCGAAGACCAGCGAGCGGGCGCCCTGGATGCTGACCTCCAGAAGCCGGCGCAGGGCCGACAGCTCGCTCTTGACCTTTTCCCGGGACAGGCCTTTTTCCAGGGCGGCGACCTTGAGCTTGCACAGGGCCAGGTTCTGGCCGATCTGGTCGTGGAGCTCCGCGGCGATGCGCCGCCGCTCCCGCTCCTCGACGAGGGTCAGATCCAGGGTCAGGGCGCGCAGCTGCTCCTGGTAGGCCAGCAGCTGGCTCTCCGCCTGCCGGCGGCGAAGCGTAACCGACGCGACATGGCTGAACGAGCGCAGCAATTCTTGGGAAACGGCCGGCGTGTCCTTGCCTATGGCCATGATCGCCGTTCCGATCAGCTCGTTCTCGACCACCAGGGCCATGCCGATGAAGTGATCGATGCTGAACAGGCGCTGAATGACGGCGCCCGCTTTCTTGCCAATGGCCCCGAATGAAACTTCGTGGAGGGTGCGGCGATAGCCGACGACCTCGCCGGTTATTTCCTTGTACATCGCTTCGCTGATGTCGTATTTGATGCTGCCGACATTCCTGCCAAGGATGCGGTTCACTTCATTCAATAAATGGCTGGCGGTGTTGGCCTTGGCAAATTCGAGTTGGCGGGTGTCTTTATTATAATGGTTGACCCCGACATAGACCGCCCGGCTGATGCTCATCAGTTTTTTTGCGATATAATCATTGATATCGGCGGCTGGGGGCATGGCGGCCAGTTCGAGCGAAATTTCGTTGAGGGTGGCCAGCACCTTGTTCTTTTCCT
>JAQUQF010000320.1 GCA_028749105.1 Acidobacteriota bacterium
AGGGTCAGTGGCGCCGAGGTGTGGGCCTGGTCGAAGCGCACTCCTTCACGGGCCAGCCGGTCCAGGTTGGGGGTGGCGGCGCGGGCATCGCCATAGGCGCCGATGCGGTCGGCGCGGGTGGTGTCGAGGGTGATCAGCAGCAGGTTGCTTTTGCCGTCCCGGCGGGCATCCGCCAGACGCTCCCCCTTTTTGCAGGCGGCGAAAAGCGTCATGACGGCGAGCAGCCCCGCGATCCAGATGCGGCGGAGCTTGGGACCGCCGTTCATCGCCATTCCGGCCATCCGTCAGGGGTTATTTTTTTTGCAGCAATTCGAGCAGCGCCTGCCCTTCGGAGAATTTGGGGTCGTCCTTGCCGATCTCGCAGAATTTTGTGAGGTGCCCCACGGCCTTGTCCATCTGGCCGCGGTTCATGGCGACATAGGCCAGCTTCAGGTAGGGCTTCGGCCATTCCGGCTTGATCTGGGTGGCCAGCGTGTAATACTTCTCGGCTTCGTCGACCTTGTTGCGCGCGAACATGATCTCGGCGACATTGTAGGGCAGGGCCGGGTCGCCCGGCTGGATGTCGATCGAGCGCTGGAAGTTCTCCACGGCCAGCTTGAAATTCTCCTGGCGCAGGTAGACGTCGCCGATGCCGGCGAACACCAGGGCGGCGGTGGCGTTGCCTTTCAATTCGGGGGTTTCCTTGGTGACCTCGGCGAGCACTTTCTGGTACTCGGCCATGGCCTCCTCGTAGTTGCCCAGCTCGGTCTTGCAGTTGGCGATGTAGATGCCGATCTGGTAGTTGGCCGGGTTCTTCTGGGCGAACTCCTGGTAGAGGGCCAGGGCTTCCGCGTATTGGCGCTGGTCGAACAATTCATTGGCGCGCAGGATGGTATCGCGGGCCGGGTCGCCGGCAACTCCGGTGCCCTTCTTGAGTACGATGCGGATCTCCGGGTTCGGTTTGGCCCCCGAGACGGGCTGCTGGGTGACGCTGGCGGCGTAGCCCTCCATTTCTCCGGTCACCTGGACCGTTCCCTTGCCCAGGCCGAGGAAACCCCACTGCCCCTTGGCGTTGGACTTGGTCTGACGGCTGTTGTTATATTCCATGTACTTCAGGGTGATGGTCGCGTTTTCCAGGGGCGCGCCGTTGTCATCGACTACAGTTCCGGTCAGGCGGCCATTGCCCCTCCCTTCCTGTGCCGGGAGAGCAATGGACGCGGCCAGCAGCAGGACTGCGGCCAGAAAACGATGATTATTGATACGCATGGGCAACCTCCTATGATTGTGATCGATTTTATGGTTCACTTTTTTTTCACCGCAATCAATTGCCGATTCGACCGGCCGGAGACCTGGTCCAACACCAGCAGGTCGACCTGGTTTTTCCCTTTGGCCAGCGGGATCGTCCACTCCAGCAGCAGTTGCCCTTTTTTCTGTACCTCCGGGTCGAGAGCGATGCGCCGGTCGTCCTTGTAGGTGGCGATCGTGCCCTCGGGCAGGTAGAGGTTCACCGCCAGGTGGATGCGGGCCGTGTATTCCTCTTTGGGACCGATGTCAAAGCGGAGCTCCTTGACCGGGATGGCGATGAGCAGCCTGTTGCTGGCCGGCTCGATCTCAGCCTTGAATTCCAGGAAGCGATCTTCCATCCCCTTGTCCAGATTGCGCAGGGGGCGGGTCTTCGCCGCTTTCATGAGTTCCAGCAGCCGTGGCGAGGTGTTGATCATGTCCAGTTCGAACACGCCGTATCCCTGGCGGTCAATGAACCACACCGCAAAGTTCATTTCGTTATAGGGCCAGACCACCGAATTCGGCATGTAGTCGCTTCTCGACGCGCTCAGGGTGGACGACGTCTCACTCGCGTTCACCGTGGTGGGAGGGCCCAGCACCAGGTATACCATTCCCCGCGCCGTATCCCAGCCCGGCCGGTTGGCCTCGCGCAGGTACTTGTTGACGAACTCGAAGCGCTCCTCCAGTTCGTTGCGGAACTCGTTCTCCACAGTGAGCGGGTCGGGATCGCGGATGATCCAGAACGCCTTGATGAATTCCTGGCGCAACTCCGGGGTGGAGAGGTTGCGGAAAGCCTTGTCTTCGTCGCGGGTCATGAAATAGCGCGTCATGTGGTAGAACTCTTCTGCGGCCGGGTCGAGCGTGGCCGCCAGGGCCGGTGCGGCGAGCGAAAACAGCCACAGGGAAATGAGCAGCCAGGGAAGCTTGGCAACGATACGGTGCTTCATGGAGCCTCCGTTTTTTTCAGCAGATCAGCGATGTCGGGCTGATTGGGCTTGATCTTCAGCGAGGCGGCCAGCGCTTTTCTGGCTTCCTGGGGATTGTTCAGGCGCAGGAAGGAAAGGCCAAGGGCATTGAGCACGGTGATGTCGCTGTCGTACAGCGAGTTGGCTTTGAGCAGCTCGTCGACGGCCTCCTGGCAGCGGTTCAGCCGATAGAGGGCCTTGCCGCGCAGGGCATGAAGATCGAAGGCGGTCTTCTCCTGCTCCTGGACGGGCGCCAGCACCTCCAGCAGGCGCTCGTGCTTCGCCTGCCCCAGGAGAAAGCGGGCGTAGGCGATGCGCAGGGCGGGGTTGTCGCCCCCCTGGCGCAGGGCTTCCTCGTAGGTGCGTGCGGCGTCGGTTGCCCGGCCGCTGGCCTCGTACTGAGCGGCCAGCATGCCCAGGAAGAGGTAGCCCTTGTTGGCGGCCATGGTCGGTGCCGCGACCGTGGGGTGCGTCAGCACCGGCAGCCGGGATATGGTGAAGTTGGTCTCCTCAGCGAGGATTTCCTTGCCGGCTTTGTCCCAGATACGTGCCAGCAGGCGGTAGTAGCCGGCGGGCAGGGCGCCCAGGTCAACGGTGAACAACTGGATGGTCGTGCCTCCCTGGGAACGGGGCGTCAACCGGCTGGAATAAGGCACGGCTCCGACCGT
>JAQUQF010000036.1 GCA_028749105.1 Acidobacteriota bacterium
GTGAGCGCCTTCTTCATCCTGATCGACAACGGTAATTCCTTTGACGGCGCCCAGGGCGAGCTCGAGCTGCGCCCCATCGGCCTTTACTGACACCGACCTGCGATTGACTAATCGGCGATATTTTGTTAAAGTATAAACTAAGCCGACTAAATTACCTGAGGAAATCATGGAAAAAATCATCGGGATACGCAGGGAAGACAAGAACGAATGGGAAAGAAGGGTGCCCCTGGTTCCCGACGATGTGCGCTGGCTGAAGGAAAAACACGACATCCGCACCATCGTGCAGCCGTCCGCGATCCGCATCTTCAGCGATGACGAATACCGCCGTGCCGGCGCTGAAATCAGCGAGGATCTCGGAAAGGCGAGCACGGTCTTTGCCGTCAAGGAGATCCCGACCGCCCTGTTCGATAAAAACAAGACCTACGTGTTCTTCTCGCACACCATCAAGGGGCAGTCCTACAACATGCCGATGCTGAAGGACATGATCGCCCTGCGCTGCAACCTGATCGATTACGAGCGCGTGCTCAACGAGAAGAACCAGCGCCTGATCTTCTTCGGCCGCTACGCCGGGCTGGCCGGCATGCTCGACACCCTGCACGGCTTCGGCCGGAAACTGCTCGCCCGCGGCCTGAACAGCCCCTTCGCCAAAATCAAACAGGCGTACCAGTACGTATCGCTGGAAGAAGCCAAGGCCGGGGTCGCCGCCGTGGGCGCCGAGATCGACGAGCACGGCTTTCCCGAGGAACTGTGCCCGCTGGTGGTCGGTTTTGCCGGCTACGGCAACGTGTCGCGCGGCGCCCAGGAGATCTTCGACCTGCTGCCGCACAAGATCCTGTCCGCGGAAGCCCTGGTGGAGATGATCGACAACTTCTCCGGCGACAACCTGAATCTGGTCAAGGTGGTATTCAGCGAGGACGACCTGGTGCGCCCGCTCCAGGGGACTTTCGACCTGCAGGATTACTACGCCCATCCCGAGAAATATGAGGGCAAGTTCGAAAACTACCTGCCGCTGCTCTCCATCCTGGTCAACTGCATCTATTGGACCGAAAAATACCCGCGCCTGGTGACCAAGGAGTACCTGAAGAACCGCACCGTCCTGGAATCCAATCCCAGCCTGCAGGTCATCGGCGACATCAGCTGCGACATCGACGGCTCGATCGAGATTACCCGCAAGGCCACCAAGCCCGACGACGCGTACTACACCTATTTCGCCGACGGCGACCGCTACGAGAACGGCGTGCAGCCGCTGGGGGTGACGGTCATGGCCGTGGACAACCTCCCCTGCGAATTCCCGCGCGAATCGTCGGTCGAGTTCTCCACGGTGCTGCGCGCGTTCGTCCCCGCCATCGCCGCCGCCGATTTCAGCCGGACGGCGGAAAACCTGGAACTGCCGTCCCCCATCCAAAAAGCGCTGATCCTGCACCAGGGCAATTTCGGCCGCGACTATCAATACATGAATGATTTCGTAAAATAGGAGGAACATCATGAATAAAATACTGGTTTTGGGAGCCGGACTAGTGAGCCGGCCGGGAGTAAATTACCTCCTGGAGCAGAAGAACATGACGGTTACCGTGGCCTCGCGCACGGTGAGCAAGGCCGAAAAGCTGGTCAAGGGACACGCGAACGGCCGCGCCGTCGACGTCGACGTGGAGAACGAAGCGGCGCTGGCTGCCCTGGTCAAGGAGCACGACATCGTCATCAGCCTGCTGCCCTGGATCCACCACGTCAAGGTGGCGAACCTGTGCCTGGAACACGGGAAGAACCTGGTCACCACGTCATACGTCAGCGAAGGCATGAAAAATATTGCGAAGCAGGTGCTGGACAAGGGCCTCATCTTCCTCAACGAGATCGGCCTCGATCCCGGCATCGACCACATGTCGGCCATGAAGATCATCCACGCCGTCGAGGCCGAGGGCGGCAAAGTACTCCACTTCCACTCCTACTGCGGCGGTCTGCCCGCTCCCGAAAACAACGACAATCCGTTCGGCTACAAGTTCTCCTGGAGCCCGCGCGGCGTGGTCCTGGCTTCTCGCAACTCGGCCCGCTTCCTGGAGGACGGCAAGATCGTCGAGATCGAAGGCAAGAACCTGTTCCTCAATCCCAAGGTCGAAGAGATCGAAGGCCTGGGCAAGTTCGAGGTCTACCCCAACCGCAACTCGGTCCCCTACAAGGAGCAATACGGCCTCAAGGACGCCCTGACCGTCATCCGCGGCACCTACCGCAATCTGGGCTGGTGCGGAACGCTGAAGAAGATCGTCGACCTGGGGCTGGTCGACGAGACACCCCTGCCGGAGCTCAAGGGGATCACCTTCAAGAAAATGGTGGCCGACCTGGTCGGCTGCCCCGCGGACGCGAACGTCAAGGAAGCGACGGCCAAAAAGCTCGACATCCCGGCCAGCTCGGAGATCATCAAGAGCTTGGAATGGCTGGGCCTGTTCAGTGACGAAACCGTGCCCGACGTCGGCAACCGTCTGGACATCCTGTGCGAGCGCATGCAGCAAAAGATGTTCTTCAAGGATGGTGAGAGGGACCTGGTAATCCTGCGCCACCGCTTCATCGTGGAAAACAAGGACAAGAGCCGCGACCTGATCACCTCGACGCTGATCGACTACGGCATCCCCTACGGCGACAGCTCCATGGCCCGCACCGTCAGCCTGCCCATGGCCATCGGCACGCGCCTGATCGCCGAGGGAAGGATCGCCGCCAAAGGAGTGCTGACTCCGATCCTTGCCGCGATCTACGAGCCGGTCCTGAGTGAACTGGAGACCATGAACATCAGGATGGTGGAGAAGAGGCTCCGCCAGGAATAAGAGGTTTTGGACAAGAAAACCATCGGCATGAACGGGGAGCAGGCGGCCGCCGCCTTCCTGAAGAACAAGGGCTACAAGATCATCCAGCCCAACTACCGTGTGGCCGGCGCCGAGGTCGACCTGGTGGCCAGCACCGGCGACATCCTGTGCTTTGTCGAGGTCAAGACGCGCAAGACCAGCGAGTTCGGGGCTCCCGAGGCGTTCGTCACCCGTCCCAAGCAGCTGAAGATCATCCGCGCCGCCCGCTTTTTCTCGGCGCGCAAACCCTACCGCGATTTCCGCGTGCGCTTCGACGTCGTTTCGGTGCTGCGCCGGGACGATGGCTTCGATTGCGACCACCTGGAAAACGCCTTCGAGGAGTAAGCCATGCCCGAGCTGCGCAAGGACCCGATCACCGGCACCTGGGTCATTATCTCCGAGGAGCGGAAAAAGAGGCCCAAATACTACCAGATCGTCGTCGACAAGGACATTTCCATCCCGGAGAACTGCCCGTTCTGCCCGGGCAACGAGGCGATGACCCCGCCCGAGACCTTCGCCCTGCGTCCCGGCCATACGCAGCCGAACACTCCGGGCTGGGAGCTGCGCGCCGTGCCCAACAAGTTTCCCGCCTTGCGCATCGAGGGTGAATTGCGCAAGAGCGGCGAGGGCTTTTACGACAAAATGAACGGCATCGGCGCCCATGAAGTGATCATAGAGACCTCGCGCCACCAGCACACCTGGTTCGACGGCGACACCGCCGTAGTCCGCAATTCCCTGTTGGCATCCAAGAACCGCATCCTGGACCTGAAAAAGGACACCCGCTTCAAATACATCATGGTCTTCAAGAATTTCGGCCCCACGGCCGGCGCCACCCTCTCCCACTCGCACAGCCAGCTCATCGCCCTGCCGGTCGTGCCGCTGCGCGTCCAGGAAGAGATCGAAGGGGCGCGCGCCCATTTCGAGATGAAGGAGCGCTGCATCTTCTGCGACATCATCCAGTACGAAAGCGAGGTCGACCGCCGCCTGCTCGTCGAAAACGAGCACTTCATCGTTCTGGCCCCCTACGCCCCGCGCTTCTCCTTCGAGTTGGCCGTCTATCCCAAGCGCCACAATCCAGCCTTCGAGAGCACTCCCGACATGGAATTGGAGAGCCTGAGCCGGATCCTGAGCGATGTCCTGGGCAGGACCGGGCGGATGCTCAACCGCCCCGACTACAACCTGATCATCCACAACGCCCCGTGCCTGAACCGCGTCGGCGATTTCTACCACTGGCACATCGAGTTCATGCCGGTGCTGGCGCGCGTGGCCGGCTTCGAGTGGGGCACCGGCTTCTACATCAACCCCATCTCGCCCGAGGAGTCGGTCCAGTCGCTGAAGGCGGTCTGATTCCCGGCTCACGACATCCTGCCGCAAACCTATCCGGCATAGCGAATGTTCTTTCCGCGCTCCACTCCTAGTTGAGCACTTCCAGCGCGGCGCGACATTTTTTTCTCAGCGAAAAGATTCTTTGATCGCTGAGGGGAGAAACAGCAGATTCTAGACCAGTCCCGCGAGAAAACGGCCCGCGGAAACGACGCGTATGCCGTCTTTGAACCGATCCACGTTTGGCCGGCGGACAAGCTGGTAGACAAAAGGAATCTGCAGACGATCACGAAAATATCGCAATGGCGGCCAAGGCGACTCGTCGTTCAACTTGCATTCCACCGCAAACCAGGGGGTGGAGTCTATGGCGACTAGAAAATCGACCTCCTTTTTTTCCTGGTTCCTCAAGAAATATAGTTCAAGCTTATGACCATCGCGATCGCGCAGGAAATGGATCAGTTTCAGCAGGTGTGAGGCGACCAAGTTCTCAAAGCGCCCGCCTTCCGAAGGAACCTCCGCCCAGTCCCACAAGTATAACTTGGCCTCCTTGCGCAGAGAGCGCGGCACGCGTCGGTTGTAGGGGCGGATGCGGTACATGTAGTAGAACGATTCCAGCACCTCCAACCAGTTGCTGACGGCCCTGTGGCTGACCTCGATGTCGCGGCAGAGCGACTGGATCGAAAGCAGGTTGCCGGCGCGTTCCGGCAGCAGGTCGCCCAGAAGCTTCATGGCTCCAAGATCACGCACGCGGTCGCTGTCGCGGATGTCTTCCCGAAACAGTCTCTCGATCTTTTCGTTCTGCCAGCGTCGCAGCGCCCGATCGTTTCCTTTGAACAGCACCTCGGGGAAGCCGCCAAAACGGAGAAGTTCGGCCAGTTCCCTTTCCCGATCGGCTCCACTCACTTCAATTTCACCGCCAATTTCGGGGAGACGTTGCTCGCCAAGCATCTCCGCCAACGAAAAGGGATGCAGGCGGTAATAATGGTAGCGTCCCTGCAGTGAATCTCCGCCGCGCCGGTATATGTCCATGCGGGCACTGCCGGTAACCAGGAAGCGATAGCGCCCCTTGAGCTTGTCATACTCCCCTTTCAGAAGGGTTTTCCACTTCCGGTATTTGTGGATCTCGTCGAATATCAGCAGCTCGACATCGCCCGGCCAGTCCGAAGCGACGACACGCTTTCTGTCCTGCCGGTTGTCCCAGTTGAAATAGGCATTGCCGCGAAAATTTGGCGCTACAAGCTCGGTGGCGAAAGTGGTCTTGCCTACCTGGCGGGCGCCTCCGACAAAGATCATTTTGTCCCGCAGGTCATCGCCCACGGCGGCGGTCAGATATCTTTCCTTTGCCATGTGCAGAGTGTAGCATGGAGAAAAGTGATAGTCAATTTAATTTGCCCATAAGCAAATAAATTATAATGAAAATTCACCTGGCGTCAAATTTTCTCTCCGATTCTATTTGAGCACTTCCAGCGCGGCGTTGCGGACCTCGCCGTCCAGTCGGTCCAATATCCTCTTCAATGAATCGACGGCGCGCGGATCATGGATGGCGCCCAGGGCGCGCACGCTGGCGATGCGCACCGCCGCCACGGGATCCTGAAGGGCGTCGACGAGAAACGGAATGGAGAACGGCTCCGGCAGCCTGCCAAGCACCTCCGCCGCGGCCAGGCGGGCGTGATCGCTTCCCTTCCGCAGCGTCCAATAGATCGAGCTGGCCGCATACAGGTCATTGAGCGCCACCAGCGATTCGACGGCGGCCCGGCGGACGACACGGCTTTCATCCTCCAGAGCCCGCACCAGGGACTCATTGACATCACGGTCTTCGGGTCCGTTGTACAGCTCGAGCACGGCGAGCGGATCGCTGCGCAGGCGTTTGATCAGTTCTTTCCGCTGCGTGAGTTTTTTCATGATGGAACGTCCTCCTCCGCTTTCAATAAATACCCGCTTTACTATTTCCCGGGTATGCTTGATTCGGGAAGCTGCCAGTCAGGCCATCATACCCCAAGTCAAGATTAATGTCATTTATCTGTTCAGGGCTCATCAACCCCCATCTCGCCAGAGGATTCGGTCCAGTCATTGAAGACACTCTGATTTTGAGTTGATTTCTCCTCCAGCTGCCCCAGAGCGAATGAGCCCTACTTGACATACAGGATGACCGGCAGGGCATAATCACTGTCTTGCCAGTCCTGATAATCTTTTGTTTCTCCCTGGTTGTCGCGGCGGTCGATGCCGATGCTGTAGAGTTTCTGCTTGGCCTCGTTCCAGACATAAGGTTTGCCGGAACAGGGGTCGAGCAATTCCCGGTAGCTAGGCAGATCGCTGAGCTGCGCCTGAATCGTCCGGGCCGGATCGTAGCCGCGGTGCAGGTCGGCGGCGATGTGAGCCATGTCGTAAAAGGTTTTAAGCTGATAGGATTTGTAGATCACGCCAATGAAATTGGTGGAATTCGCCACATCGAGGAGAATTTTACCAACCGGATTTTGCAGCCGCCAGAAAATGCCGGTACGCAAAGGTTTCCATGCCAATGGTTCATCGCGCCATTGAAAAGGCGGGGTTTGCTCGCGCCGGATGACCCCCTCCATGAAGCGGATGCGGGCATTGCGGGTGCGGTTTTTCTGGTAAAGAAACTTGTATTTCATTCGCGAATACCAACTCTCCTTGGAGAAATCAAGGTCGGACGGAAGAGACATTTCACAGAGCAGCGACAGTCGGGAGCCGAATTCGTCAGAGGCCAGTGGTCTGTTGGTTTGTTCATATACCAGCTGGAAAACCTGGGGCGGGCAATCCTTCTGGTTCATGATATCATTCAGAGCCCCGATGGACAGGCGGGCCACGGCCTTGGCCACCAGGTTGGCGATCAGCAAGCGGCTGTTGGCGCTGGCTTTGGCGGCAAAGCGCAGATGGCGCAGCAGGTGCGCGGCTGCTTCGGGGGCGTTGCCATTTTGCGCCGCCATGATATCCAGGGCGATGGAGAGTTTGGCCGTGTGGAGCCAGGCCAGCAGGTTGGGGATGGGGGTGTCGGCCCTCACCAGGCTGAAATCGCTGAACATGTCGCTGTCGATCAGTTTTTCATACCGGGCGAGCATGAAGCCGTATTCCTCACGGGCCTTGGTCAATTGCTCCCGGTATTGATTCAAAGCGGACGACCAATTTCCCCCGAATCGCAGGGCCGCGAACACAGGCGCCAGTTCTTTTGATGCGTGATAATTTTTCTTATGCGTGGCCCAAGTTTGGTTGAATTCCCTTATATAGCGGTCGTTGTCAAAGGCCGGGTCGAACAGACGGCGATACGGGAGAATGGCCGCATCGGTTTCGATATCGACGTCCCTGGGCTCGGTCAGTGTCCACAAGCGGTAGAACCCGTTGGCTTTATTAAAGGCATCCGCCGCCGGAGCCGGCGGCTCTCCCAAACTCGATCGAATCGGCCGGGCATCGACCTGGTTGAAGGCCAGGTAGGCCACGACCAGGACCAGCAGCGCCAGCAAAACACGGATCATGATTTTTTTCATGTTCCCTCCTTTTTAACCATTGTAGGGAGCCGCAAATGAAATGTGGTCTCGGAAGTATCATGATTTTGTCATTTAAATGTCACGGCTGCTCAACAACTCACCCCAACCCCTCTCTTCCCAAAGAGAGGGGTAAGCCTCCTGTGCCCCCCCACAACGCGAGGGAGTGGGGGGGATAAGTTCGAGAATGCCGCATTCACAGGATCAGCTTGTATCCGGCGCCGTGCACGGTCAGCAGGTGCTTGGGCCGGGCCGGGTCATGCTCGAT
The DNA here is from genome assembly GCA_028749105.1 of Acidobacteriota bacterium. Taxonomy (GTDB): domain Bacteria; phylum Acidobacteriota; class Aminicenantia; order UBA2199; family UBA2199; genus UBA2199. Next base: position 7,920 of record JAQUQF010000036.1, read on the forward strand.
CTTCTGGCGCAGCTTGAGGATGAAATTGTCGATGGTCCTGGGCGACGGGTCGTATTCGTCGCCCCAGACCCGGTCCATGATCCGGTCGCGGCTGACCACTTCCGGGGAATGGGCCGCCAGCAGCCGCAGGATCGCGTTTTCCTTTGGCGTCAGCTCGAGCGTTTTTCCGCCGCGGCGGATCTCGAAGCGGCGGAACAAAACCTCAGCGTCCCCGATGCGGACGGTCGCCGGGGCATCTTTTTCCAGTGCCGTCCTTTTCAGCAGCGCCTGCACGCGGGCGACCAGCTCCTTGAGGCTGAACGGCTTGGTCAGGTAGTCGTCGGCGCCCAGCTCAAAGCCGCGCAGCTTGTCGTTTTCCCGGTCTCGCGCCGTGAGCATGAGGATCGGGGTTTTTTCGTCATGCCGGCGGACCTGCTTGCAGACCTCATAGCCATCCACTCCGGGCAGCATGATGTCGAGCACGATCAGGTCGGGGCGTTGCTGTTCAACCAATTTCAATCCCGAAAGGCCATCGCGGGTGCGGATGGTTTCAAAACCATGGAATTGCAGGGTCTCGGCCAGGCCCTGTTGCAGGGTGTTGTCGTCTTCGATGATCAGGATCTTGCTCATGATCGCTTCCCTCTTTTTCCATTATGGATCTTTCCCCCGGGAATGGGCAGGCGGACGATGAATCGTGATCCCTGCCCTATTGCGCTCAGCAATTCAATGCGCCCGCGGTGGGCGTCGACCGCATGTTTGACCAGGAAAAGCCCCAGGCCGCTCCCCTGGCTGGTACTGCTCCCTTCACTTTCGACCCGGAAAAACTTGCTGAATATGGATTCCTGATATTCCGGGGCGATGCCCATGCCGCGGTCGGCCACCTCCAGCACGGCATCACCCGCAGAGCAGTAAACCTTCAATTCGATCTCTTTATGATCTGGAGAATAGTTGATCGCGTTCTGGATCAGGTTGCCGATCAGCATCTGCAGGGCGCGCGCGTCAAATGGGAATGACGGCACATCGGAAGCGATTTTCGCCCGGCAGACAAACCCGTTTTCTCTGAGAAGAGGCAGAGATTCCTCCCAGGCCTGCTTGGCGATTTCCGTTAGAGACGCCGGCTGCAAGCGGTAGGTTTTCTGCCCGGCCTCGATGCGCGACAGATCAAGCAGATTGCGGATCATATCGTTCATGCGGTCTGCTTCCGCGATTATTTTGCCAGACTGGGCGATCCGCTGCTCCTCGTTTTTCAGCCAGTTCAGCTGCAGTTGCTCGGCGAGCATGCGCATACGCGCCAGTGGTGTTTTCAGGGTGTGGGCGGCGCTGTCCAGGAAGCGGTTTTTGAGTTCCAGAAGCTCCATGTCGCGGCGCAGGGAGCGAAAAAACAAGGCCACGGCCGTAAGCAAGGCCAACAGCAGAGCAGCGATCAACGCGTAATTGACCAGCAGCTCTCTTTTGATCCGCGCCTCAAGATAACCCGGGCGCGGCGCCTTGACCGCAAGCACGTACCCGGGAAGAAGTTTCTCCAGCGCCATTTGCGGCATCCCACCCGCGGCCATTGCGGCCGCCTCGGCCCGGGTCGCCAAAACCACCGTTGGCATCTCATCCGGCCAATATTGCTTCAACAGGGCGGGAAACTGTGTCTGGCGAATCTGGGCCATGGCGATATGAAAACCGAAAAAAGCGCGGGCAGCGGATCTATTTTCAATTGGCAGCGGGGCATAAGCGATCTGCAAAGCGGCTTGGCGGTAAAATCCAGCCTCCGGTCGAGGCTCTTTTCCCGAAACGGGCGCAGCGGCTAAAAACGGAAATTCTTTCTGCAGGCGCGAGTAGAAAAGTTTCTTTTCATCATTGGCCAGGTAAAACTCCTGGATCTGTTGCAGGCGCTTGAATTCGATCCCCCGGCGGTTGGCGGCCGTTCCTTCCTGATCCAGTTCGGGAATATTGAAGAACTGCCAGCGCAAGGACATTTCCCGGGCCGGGATCCCCTCCAAGCGCTCACGCCGCAGGGCCTTGGTCAAGCGCACTTGTAAAGAATTGGAACGGGTGATCTGTCGGTTGAGGTATTCGAGGGCCTCGTTTTTATAAAAATCCAACTGCGGTGATTGGCTGGCCGCTTGCAATGCCAGGATTTCTTCATAGAGTTCAAGGTAGCAAGCCGAGGCCGCCTCACGATCACCCATCCGGTCATATGAAAGCGCCAGCAGCTGCCGGGCCGACAGATAGCGATCGTCAGCATCAGGAGCTGCCTGGCCATGGACGGCCTCTAAAAGGAACTGGATCGCCTGCGGATACTTTCCCCATTTAAAATAACAACGCCCGATGGCCAGGGAAAAAACCTCTTTTTCATGTGTGCCGGTTGCTAACTTGGAACCGGCGAGATATTTCTTTATGGCAGTCAACCAATTACGATCCTTGAATTCAAGGCTTTCCCCTTCAAGGAATTGACGCTTCACCAGGCCGGACCTGAATGAGGAGGAATCGAACCGGGCCGATTGGGAGATCATCGGCCGGCTGAACGGGAAAAGATACTCGCGGTCAGC
>JAQUQF010000321.1 GCA_028749105.1 Acidobacteriota bacterium
GGCCACGTGGTTCTCGGGGTCGACCAAGTCCACCTTGACCACTTCGGCCGGCGTCAGGGCGGAGGCGATGAACCGTTCCGGCGCACTGCTCCAGGCGATGACGTCGATGCGTTCGCCGCGCAGCTCCTTGGTGATGGCCAGGACGCGGTTGCCGTTCATGCCCACAATGGCGCCGACCGGGTCGATGGCCTTGTCGGTCGAGTAGACCGCCACCTTGGACTTGATCCCCGGCTCGCGGGAGATGGCGAATATCTTGACGATGTTCTCCGCCACTTCCGGCACTTCCTTCTTGATCAGCTCGGCGACAAAGTCGTTCATGTAGCGGGTGGCCAGGACCAGCGGGCCCTTGCCTTCGGAAAAGACGCGCTTGATCAGAAACTTGATGATCTCGCCGCGCCGGAAATTGTCCTTGGGGGAGAGTTCCTTGGGAGGCAGGACGGCTTCGCCCCATTCCAGCCCCAGGATGATGTTGTCGTTCTCGATGCGGCGGATCTCGCCCGTCATCAGGGTGCCGGCCAGCTGAAAGTATTTTTCGTAGATGTTGTCCTGCTCGGCCTTGAGGATCTTCTGCATGATGATCTGCTTGGCCGACTGGGCGGCGATGCGCCCCAGGGTCTCGCCGGGCATGCTGATCTTGATGACGTCGCCTTCGCGCGCCTTGGAGTCGTACTTCAGCGCGTCCTTCCAGTGGATCTCGGCCAGCGGATCGCTGACCTCCTTGACCACCAGCTTGTTGACGTAGACGTCGATGATCCCCTTGTTCTCGTCGATTTCGATCTGGATGTCGGCGTTGGGGTCAAAAAACTTCCTGGAGACGGTGAGCAGGGCTTCCTTGATGGCAGAGAAAAAAATGTCGGGATTGATGCCGCGCTCCCGGCTGATCTGCTTGATGCTCTGCAACAAATCTTCTGCCATTGAATTTCCTCAGTCTGTTCATATTCAACGAGTCATTATAATGGATTTTCCCTTGAAATGCAAATGAGGGGTCAGCGGGCCACAAGGCCGCGACCCCCCTGAGGGGTCTCCGGCTGCGGTTGCCAGGCGGAATCCGCGGCGGGGCCAGGGGCGATTTTTGTTGTGGCTATTGACTTTCGCTCATGTTTGCGGTAAATTGACCGTTGTCATTCCCAGGAGGAGTCAAAAATGAACAAGAGCGAAATCGCCCAGTTGATGGTTAAAGATTCCAGTATTATCAAGAGCAACGCCCTGAAGGTCATTGATACACTGGTAACGGTCATCGGCGATCAGTTGAAGAAGAGGCAGGGGAAAGTGACGCTGGTCGGCTTCGGGACATTCAAGGCGATCGACAAGAAAGCCAAGGTGGGCCGCAACCCCAAGACGGGCGCCAAGATCAATATTCCCAAGAAGAGGGTCCCCAAGTTCATTGCCGGCAAAGAGCTGAAAGCCCTCGTCAAATAGTCAGGATATACAGGCGCGTAGCCCAGTTGGTTAGAGCGCTACCTTGACACGGTAGAGGTCGGCGGTTCGAGCCCGCCCGCGCCTATTGACAAAATGGAAAAAGAAAAGGCGATCCTGCTCAAGATAAACGGCGAACTGAAGGACATCGGTGCGCCAATTGCCCAGGGCGACACAATCGAGGAGGTCTTTCCCCGCTCTCCCGAGGCCCTGGACGTCTATCGGCATTCGGCTTCCCACCTGCTGGCCCAGGCCCTGCTCGAGCTGTTGCCCGGGACGCAGTACGGCGTCGGGCCGGCCGTGGAGAGCGGTTTTTATTATGATTTTTTGACCACCCGCCCCTTGAGCGAGGGCGACCTCGCCGATATCGCCAAAAAGATGGCCCACCTGGCCAAGCAGAACCTGCCCATCCGCCGGGAGATCTGGAAAAAGGACAAGGCGCTGCATTATTTTGATTCCCATGGCCAGCAACTCAAGGTCGAACTCATCAACGAAAAAGTCGCAGGCGATGATGTTACAGTCTATGTACAGGGCGATTTCGTAGACTTGTGCCGCGGTCCGCACTTGCCGGCGACCGGTCTGCTGAAGCATTTCAAGCTGCTCAGCGTGGCCGCCGCCTACTGGAAAGGGGACGAGAAGGGCCTTTCGCTGCAGCGGGTCTACGGTACCGTCTTTCCCGACGCCCAGGGGCTGGAGGAGCACCTGCGCTTCCTCAAGGAGGCCAAAGAGCGCGACCACCGGCTGCTGGGCAGGAGCCTCGACCTCTTCTCGCTGCAGGAGGAGGCCGGGCCCGGGCTGGTCTACTGGCACCCCAAGGGGGCGCGCATGCGCCACGCCATCGAGACCTACTGGAAGCAGCGCCACTACGAAGGCGGTTACGAACTCCTCTATACTCCCCACATCGGCCGCGAATGGCTGTGGCAGACCTCGGGCCACCTGAATTTCTACAAGGACTCGATGTACGCCCCCATGGCCATCGACGAGATGAACTACTACCTGAAGCCCATGAACTGCCCGTTCCATATCATGGTCTACAAGTCGAGCCAGCGCTCCTACCGCGACCTGCCCCTGCGCTGGGCCGAGCTGGGGACGGTCTACCGCTACGAGCGCAGCGGCACGCTGCACGGACTCCTGCGCGTGCGCGGCTTCACCCAGGACGACGCCCATATCTTCTGCACGCCGGAGCAGATCGACGGGGAGATCCTGCGCGTCCTCGATTTCTCGCTCGACTTGCTGCGATCGTTCGGATTCAGCGAATTCAAGATCGAGCTTTCGGTCCGCGACCCGCAGGTCAGCGGCAAGTACGCCGGCAGCGACGGCATGTGGGTCCAGGCCGAAGCATCCCTGGTCAAGGCCCTGACGGTCCGCCAGCTGCCCTACCAGCGCATGGAGGGCGAAGCCGTTTTCTACGGACCCAAGATCGACATCAAGATCAAGGACGCCCTGGGCCGCTTCTGGCAGT
>JAQUQF010000322.1 GCA_028749105.1 Acidobacteriota bacterium
TGCGCACGTCGGCGGGAATGTCCTTGAGCGAACCGGCCTTCTCCGGGAAGAGGTGGTACATCACGTCATATATCTTCGCCTTCACCCGCATGCGGGTCAGGGCGCGCTCGCCGGGCTTGAGAACGGCCTTCCTGAAGCGGGCGACCTCCTGGCCCCAGCGGTCGGTCAGCTTCCCGTCGGGGGGGCGCGGATAGTCGATGGCCAGGATCTCCTGGGTGGAGCGGTCCCTGGGCAGGGCAAGGTAGACGTCGAGATCGGTCACTGTGCCCGGGCCGAAGTTGATCACGTCGTGGGTAAAGGTGACCACGGCGTTCCGCTCCTGCGAGCGGGTATAGGCGCCGTCGGCGAAAACCGCGACGCGGGCGATCTCGTCTTTCTGGTAATCGGCGACCCACAGGCCGTCCTGCGTCCAGGCCAGGCCCCAGGGATAGGGGCCGGGGGCGGGGAGGACCATGATGACGCGCCCCTTAACGGGGTCGATGCGGTAGAGCTCGTCCTGCGCGCGGTCGGCCAGCCAGAGATAACCGCCGTCCCAGGCCAGGCCGCGCGGGTCGGCCGCCGGCGCCTTCAGCGTCCTGATCGTCGTCCCGTCGTCGGCGCTGATCTGGTATATCTCCCTGGTGCCGTTGTCGGAGACCCACAGCGCGGCGCCGTCCCAGGCCAGCCCCTGCGGGTCGGAGGCGGGAGCCATGATCACCTTCAGGGTGCGGCCGCTTTTCGGGTCGACCTGATAGATCTTGCCGCAGTAGTCCTCGGCCGAGGTGTTGGTGAAGTCCATGTCGGCCACCCACAGGGCCTTGCCGTCCCAGGCCAGGGCGGTGCAGAAATAGCCGGGGGCGTCGAAGGCCGCCAGGACCCTGCCGTCGGCGGGATCGACGCGGTAGAGCTTGTCCGTGTCGCGGTCGACGGTCCAGAAGGCCGCGCCGTCGAAGGCCAGCCCGGTCGTGCACGGGGAGGGGAGGGGCAGTTTTCTGGTCACGGCGCCGGGAGCGGCCAGCAGGGATATCGTTATACCGAGGAAAACGCCCGCGATCATTGCCAGTTTTTTCACTTGCAGCCTCCTGGAGAATTCGATTGTAAGAAGGAGGGGTCGAAAAGTCAATGCCATGAAACCAACGGCTCGATCCGGCTGCCGTCGATCCCCTTTCCTTTTTTATGGTGATTGGATACAATCATTTATTCAACCTGGCACAGTCAAAAAACCGGGTTCAGGGAGAGATCATGCGCACATCGGTTCTACTGTTGGCTTCGCTGCTGTTCACGTCGGTGCTGTCCTTGGCCGCGACGGCCGATCCCAAAGAGGTCCAGCAGATCCTCAAGGATGCCGTTGATAACCAGCGCACGGTCGGCATTGTGGTCGGTATCATCGATGCCAATGGCCAAACTATTTTCAGTTGCGGCAAGACTGCGGCGGACGGCCGCAGCATCGATGGCGACACCGTGTTCGAGATCGCTTCTGTGACCAAGACGTTCACGGCCACACTGCTGGCCGACATGGTCAAGCAGGGGCTGGTCAAACTGGACGATCCGGTCGCCAAATTCCTGCCTGAAAACGTGAAGGTGCCGGCGCGAGGGGGAAAAGAGATCACGCTGCTCGATCTGGCGACGCACCGGTCCGGGCTGCCGCGCCTGCCGACCAACTGGGCTCCCGCCAACCCCCTCAATCCTTATGCCGATTACACGGCCGAGCGACTGTTTGCGTTCCTTTCGAGCTACGCGCTGCCCAGGGACATCGGCGCGAGCTTCGAATACTCGAACCTCGGAGCCGGCCTGCTCGGCGAAGCGCTGGCATGCAAGGCGGGCAAGAGCTACGAAGTCTTGCTCACGGAGAGAATTCTCCGCCCCCTGGGAATGGACAGCACCGGCATCGCGTTTCGGCCGGAGATATCGGCCCGGCTGGCCACGGGGCATTTCTCGGGATTGGCCCCGGCCATGAATTGGGATGCGAGTGTTTTGGCCGGATGCCATGCGATCCACTCGACCGCGAACGACATGCTCAAATACATCGCAGCCTACATGGGGCTGAAGAATTCGCCGCTTGCGGGCGCGATGGCCATGGCGCGGCAGGATGTCAGGGATACCGACGCGCCGAACCTGCGCATCGGCCTCGCCTGGCATATACTCAAGCTGCCGGACGCGTCGATCGTTTGGCACAACGGCGGGAGCTTCGGCTACCACAGCTTTGCCGGATTTGATCTGAAGAAGGAAATGGGCGTGGTAGTCTTATCCAATTGCATGAACGACATAGACGACATCGGGCTCCACCTATTAAACGATCGAATTCCCCTGACGATGATCGAGCCGAAAAAGCAATGAAAATCGAACGTCGCATTAGCGCGGATGTCGATGCAGCTTCGGCGCGCGAACGCTGGGCCAGATCGGGGACACGTGAGACGATTCGTTCCATCGCGCTGCCGTTTGCATTTTCGGGCATCGGGATCGCGGTGGCGTTTCTCCTGAAGAAGGGGCTAGGGGCCGATCTTTCCAAGGTGACCCTCTCACTGGTCGCCTTGGCCGTCACCAGCGCTTCCGTCCTGCTTCTCTTTCCCGGAGTGTTCAAGCTCCCTTTCGGCTCGGTGAGCATCAGGGAATTTCTCGCGAACTTTGGGCTGATCAAGCCGCGGCCTTTTGTGAAGCTGGTGCTCCTGGGCGCATTCGCCTCGCTGTTCAACCTGTCGGGCATGCTGGTCGGCTCGCTGCTGACCGGCAAGTATGCCTTTTCCCCCGCTACCATCACCCTGGGCCAGGCCGTGTTCAGCCTGACCCCGGGCATCTGGGAGGAGTTGCTTTTTCGCGGCGTGCTCATGATCGTCCTGCTGCGGCTGACGAAATCGTTCCGGCGCGCCGCCCTGATCCAGGTCCTTCTCTTTGGGCTGGC
>JAQUQF010000323.1 GCA_028749105.1 Acidobacteriota bacterium
GGACGGCCGCCTCGGGCATCAGGTCGGCCGTCTCCACCTCCTCGGGCCGGCGCTGGGAGATCTCCCAGTTCTGGCAGAAGCGGCAGCTGAAGTTGCAGCCTGCCGTGCCCAGCGAAAAGGCCTGGCTGCCGGGGAGATAGTGGAACAGGGGCTTTTTCTCGATCGGGTCGATATGGACGGAGCAGGGTTGGCCGTAGACCAGGGTGAAGTAGGTGCCGCCGCGGTTCTCACGCACGCCGCAGCTGCCGCGCGACTTGTCAGCGACGCGGCATTGGTGGGGGCACAGGCGGCAGATGACTTTATTGCCGCCCAGCTTGTCGTAGTAAGCGGCTTCGCGCCCCCGCGGCTTGCGTGCCGCCGCCTCGGCCTTTGCGGCCAGGCGCAGGAGGGAGGGCGCGGCGAGAGCGGCGCTGGAGACAGCCAGGGCCTTAGCGAAGCCGCGGCGCGACAGCGTCATTCGCCCACCTCCTTTTCGCCGAAAACCTGGGCCTGGAACACGTGGAACTTTATCGAGGGCGAGGAGCGGTAGGCGTCGCGCTCCAGCCCGGCCTTCAGGCACAGGTTGCCCAGGAACTCATCCAGGGTCCAGCCGGTCTCCGTCGCCACCTGCGGCAAGAACACGGCCTGCGCCGCGCCGTCGCGGATGATCACCCCGTCGCTGCCCAGGCGGATGGAGCGGTAGCTGGCAACCGGGTGCAGCGGCGTCATGACCGAGATCTCGATCTCCACCTCGTCCAGCTCCCTTTCAGCGAGCGCAGGGAAGCGCGGATCGTCGAAGGCGGCGTGCAGGGCGTTGGCGGCCACGCCGCGGCAGAGCGGCTCGACGCCGACGATGCTGCCGATGCAGCCGCGCAGTTCCCCCTTCTTGCGCAGGGTGACGAATACGCCCGTTTTTTGCTGAAGCCGGGGACGCGCGGAAAACCGTTCTTCAAGTTCCGCTGGCGCCGGCTTGTCCTGGAAATGCTCGCGCAGGGTGGAGCGGGCGAGTTCCAGCAGCATTTTTTTTTCGCTCGGCTCCAGGCCGGCGGGGGCGTCCGCCTGCGCATCGCCAGCGGTGAAGAGCAGGGAGGCGTAGCTGACGCTGGTCGAATAGTCGCCGCTCAGATCGCCCGATTTGTAGTAATCGGCGAGCCTGGCCTGGTACCCCTTATCCGCGAACAGGCGGATCATGACCCCGATGGGGACGAAACCGCAGGCCGTTATGCCCGTCTTCTCGCGGTAGGCGAAATAGCGGTCGAAATCGAGGCGCAGGACCGTGTCGATGAAGCCCTTGTCCAGCTTGTCCAGGTTGGCGGCCAGGTCGCGGCGGAACGGCGTGTAGCCGAAGGCCTCTCCGTAATGGGTCAGGTCGCTGCTGGCCACGATCAGAGTGTGTGGGTCGATGAAGGGGGCGATGGTTTCGGCAATTGTCGCGAAGTCACTTTTATCCAGCGTGCCGAAGATGATCGGGACGATCTTGTAGCCGCTGCTGCCAAGAGCCTTATGCAGGAAGGGGAGCTGGTTCTCCAGGGCGTGCTCCCGGAGCATGATCTCGCGGTTGCTCTTGAACAAGGAGTTTTTGGCCAGGGCCCGGCAAATTTCCCCGTCGACTGCGACGTTGCCCAGCGGGGTGGCCCAGGCGCTGTAGTCGCCGACGCAGGCGCCGTGGAACCCGCGGCTGTGCGAGGAGCCCATCAGGATGACGCGGCGGATCCCCAGCGCCGGGGAGAGGGTTTTATAGGCCTTGGCGGCGCAGCGCCCCGAGTACTTGAAGCCGGCATGGGGGGCGACGAGGCCGCGGACCATTCTTCCTTTTTCCGGTTGCGGCAGCGCGCTGAAAAAGCCGTCGAGCAGGCGCTGCAGTTGGGCCGCGTCTGCGGGGTACCAGGGGCCGGTGATCAGGAAGGGACGGATGTCGTCGGCGGCGGCCACAAGCAGCGGAAGAAGCATCAGCAAAATAAATTTTTCGAGCTTCATAGGGTCTCTGTTTTCATTTTATTTCAAACAAGGAACCACGTCAATCAAGGCCGTTACAAGCGTAGGGGCAGGCCCCTGTGCCTGCCCTCTTTTTTTTTAAATCATTTCAACATTAAACAAGGGGCGGCCACGGGGGGCCGCCCCTACACATCCTTTTTTTTGTACGCGGCGATCGCTCCTTCGCCCGCATCGCGAAAAGCCCGGGAGACGCCGCCCACGCCGAGCTTGACGCCGCCGAAGACGCGCGAAACCAGCAGCCCGCCCTCGAGGTCGTTGTGGCGCAGAAGCTCGAGGAGGACGCGCCCCGGATGGCCGACCTCGCCGTCATCGCGCGACCTTTCCAGGCTGCCGCCAGCGGCGCGCAGCGCCCAGCAGTGGTGGTTGGCCTTGCGGTGTTCGCCCTTTTTGCGGCGAACCGTTTTCAGTACGTCATCCTCGCCGTCGGCCGGGAAAAGCACGGCGAAAAAGCGTGAGCGCTCGGCCAGCCACTTGAATTCCACGACGCGATCCACTTTCATGATGAAGCCATCCTTTTGCTGAAGAATAGTCGATCGCTCCCGGTGTGTCAATGCTTGAACCGGGGGCCGCATGCTGGGGAGACAAAGGGAGAAGGACATTTGCAAAAATCCTCTTCATGCCAGATTTTGCGGCAGCGGAGGCATTGACAATCAACAGGCAAGATTTTAGAATTAGCTTCAGATAAAATTTTCATGGAGGATGAATATGGCAAAAAAAATTCTGCTGGCGACCGAAAAGCCTTTCGCCAAGATCGCGGTTCAGGGTATTAGCGAAATATTCAAGAAAGCAGGCTACGAACTGGTCATGCTGGAGAACTACAAGGCCAAGGAAGACCTGCTCAAGGCCGTGGCCGATGCGGACGGCATGATCATCCGAAGCGACATCGCCGACGAA
>JAQUQF010000037.1:0-3632 GCA_028749105.1 Acidobacteriota bacterium
AAGAAATATCCATTTTCCCCATCTTTTGCATTTGTCCGATTTTTTCCTTATAATCGCCCTTAACCCTGCGAGGTATAATGAGCAAAGCGGCATCTCGGAAAAGCGGCGAAGTTCGCAAGCTGAAAGCTGGCGAGGAGTCCGGCAAGGAAAAGATCCGGCCGGGCAGCGGCGTGGAGGACTGCAGGGTGGATGAGGAACTGAGCCGCTACCGCGTCCAGCTGGAAGCGCTGATCGGCGAGCGCACCAGGGAATTGGAGATCGCCAACCGCCGGCTGGAGACAGAGATCGAGGAGCGGCGCCAGGCGGAGATCGTGCAGTCGGCCCTCTACCAGATTACGAAAAAAGCCAACCAGGCGCAGGACATGGAGGCGCTCTATGGCGCCCTGCACGGAATCATTTCCGGGCTCCTTTTTGCGCAAAATTTCTACATCGCCCTGGCCGATGCCGACGGCGAGACCATCAGCTTCCCCTATTTCGTCGATGAGTTCGACGCACCGCCCGGCCCACAGAGGCTAAGCCGCGGCCTGACCGAGTACGTGCTGCGTGGCGGCCAGCCCCTTCTGGCCTCGGACCAGCAGATCCGGCAGATGGCTTCCGAGGGGCTGATCGATCTCATTGGCTCGCCTTCCAGCGAGTGGCTCGGCGTTCCCCTAAAATGGGGCGAGCGCACCTTCGGCGTGCTGGTGGTGCAGAGCTATCAGGAGGACTTCCATTACTCGGAGCGCGACCGCGAGCTGCTGATATTCGTTTCCCAGCATATCGCCGATGCCCTGTGGCGCAAGCAGGCCGAGAGCGACCTGATGGCTTCCGAGCACAAGTTCCGCTCCCTTTTCGAGGAGTCCCTGGACGTGATCTTCATCTCCGATCGTTCGGGGAACCTGGTGGACATCAACCAAGCCGGCCTGAAGATGTTTGGCTACGCGTCCCGGGACGAGATCCTCAAGAAGAACCGGGCAGCGAACATTTTCGAAAATCCCGGGGCGGGGCATAATCTTGTCAGGACCCTGCTTCAGGACGGCCATGTCAAGGATTATGAGATCAATTTCCTGAAGAGGGACGGCAGCCCGGTATGCGCGCTGGTGACGGCGCAGATGGACCGCGATGCCTCCGGCCGGGTGACCGCCATCCACGGCATCATGCGCGACGTGACCGAGCGCAAGCTGCTGGAGGAGCGCTTCATTCAGGCCCAGAAGATGGAGTCGATCGGGTTGCTGGCCGGGGGCATCGCCCACGACTTCAACAACATTCTCGGCGGCATACTGGGCTATGCCTCCTGGCTGAAGACCAACATCGATCGCGATCACCCCTTCTTCCGCCCGGTGGACACCATCGAGAAGAGCGCCAATCGCGCCGCCGAGCTGACCGCCCAGCTTCTGGCGTTTGCCCGCGGCGGCAAGTACGACATCCGCCCCTCCAGCTTGAACAGCGTCATCTCCGAGTCGCTGAAGATCCTCGCCGGCACCCTAGACAAGTCGATCGTCATCGAGACGTTCCTGGACAACGCCCTGCCCACGGTCGAGATCGACGTCGGCCAGATCCAGCAGGTGCTGATGAACCTGTGCGTGAACGCCCGCGACGCCATGCCCGACGGCGGCCGCCTGACCATCCAGTCGTCGATGGCCCGGCTGTGCGAGGACGACGTCCGCAGGCAACCCGAGGGCAAGCCGGGCTGGTTCGCGGTGCTCGCGGTCTGCGACACCGGCGTGGGCATGGGCGACAGCATCAAGAAGCGGATCTTTGAGCCGTTCTTCACCACCAAGGTGAAGGGCAAGGGCACCGGCCTTGGCCTTTCCATGGTGTACGGCGTAGTCAAGAACCACGGTGGCTTCGTCAACGTCTACAGTGAGGTCGGCCGGGGCACGACCTTCAAGGTCTACCTGCCCCTGAGCGGCAAGCCCGAGGTCGTGGAGAACACCTGCGACTCGATGCTGGCCGGCGGACACGAGACGATCCTGGTCATTGACGACGAGGAGGCCATCCGCGATCTGGCGGCCGATATCCTGGGCAGCTACGGCTACCGCGTCCATCTCGCCGCCGACGGCGCCGAGGGGGTGACCCTTTTCGCCAGGGAGGCCGACGGCATCGACATGGTGCTCCTGGACATGGTCATGCCCCGGCTGGGCGGCCGGGAGACGTTTCTGCAGTTGCAGCAGATCGATCCCAAGGTGCGCGTCCTCTTTTCCACCGGCTATAGCCAGAACGAGACGGTGAACGAGATCCTGGCCCTGGGAGTGCGCGGGTTCATCCAGAAGCCTTACCAGGTCAGCAGCCTGCTGGCCAAGGTGCGGGATATCCTGGATGCAAAGCCCTGAGGGCCTCTTTTTCGGCCCGGCCGGCTGGAGCTATGCCGACTGGCGCGGCACGGTCTATCCCGAGCCGCTGCCGCGCGGTTTCAATCACCTGGCCTTTTTGGCCGGGCAGTTCGATTTTGTCGAGGTCAACACCAGTTTTTACCGCGTGCCGGGGCTGAAGCTCACCCAGGGCTGGGTGGACAAAACCGCCGCCTTTCCCGGTTTCGCTTTCTGGATCAAGCTGCACCAGTCGTTCACCCACGAGCGCCGATTGGACAAAATCATGCTCGATGATTTCCGTGCCTGCCTGCAGCCTTTGGCCGCCGCAGGCAAGCTTGCCGGGCTGCTGGCGCAATTTCCCTATTCGTTCAAGTACGACGCGGCCAACCTGGACTATCTGCGCAAGCTGGCCGGGAATTTCAGCTCCTGGCCGCTGGCCGTGGAGTTCCGCCACCAGGGCTGGCTCGAGGATGAGGTGCTGGCTTTTTTCAGGGAAAATGCCCTGGTCTGGACCAACATCGACCAGCCGCAGATATCCCAATCGCTGCCACTGACGGCGCTGGCCACGGCCCGGGACACGGCTTACCTGCGGCTGCACGGCCGCAACGCCGACGCCTGGTTCTCAGGCCAGGGGCGCGACGCCCGTTACGATTATTCCTATTCCAGCGCCGAGCTCGGCCGCCTGGCCGAGGTGGTGGCCCGCCTGCGCGAGCAGGCAAAAAAGGTGTTCGTCTCGGGCAACAACCACTACAAGGGCTCGGCAGTGAAGAACCTCCTGCAGTTGAAGGAGATCCTGCTCAAGCGCCGGACGGCCGGGCGGGGCAACTAGTCACTGCAGGCGGAGTGCCGGTCGCTTCGGCGAATCGCTTACAGCGCCTTGTCTCCCTTGCTGCGCAGGATGTCGCGAATGTCGCGCAGCAGCGTTTCCTGCACCGGCGGGGCGGCCGGCGCCTCTTCCTGCTTGCGCTTCATGGCATTCAGCCCCTTGATCACCAGGAAGATGGCGAAGGCCACGATCAGAAAATCGACGATGGTGCTGAGAAAGATGCCGTATTTCAGGGCCACGGCCGGGGCGTTTTCTGCAGCGGGCTTGAGGGTGACGGCGAGGCTCGAGACATCAACCCCACCCAGCAGCATGCCCACCGGGGGCATGATGATGTCGTTGACCAGCGAGGTGACGATCTTGCCGAAGGCGCCGCCGATGACGATGCCCACGGCCATGTCCATGACGTTGCCGCGCATGGCGAATGTCTTGAATTCTTTGACAAATCCCATCTGTTCCTCCTTAGATTATGTTCTTTGTTTTTTGATTGTTTTGCCAATACGTTCGCAGCCGGGTCA
>JAQUQF010000037.1:3732-10382 GCA_028749105.1 Acidobacteriota bacterium
GAGGCGCGCCTCGCCCAAAAAGGCAGCTTCCAGCACCAGCAATTTCCAGGAGCGGGTGCATTCGGGCGCGGAGCGCAGTGCCCAGCCGAGGTAGACCGTGTTGTTGACATGGTCGTTGAGGTCGATGTCGCCTGGCTCGGCGCGGTACGACGCCCTGCCGGCTTGCGGGTAGGGGGGCGGCAGGGGGGCAAAGTCATCCGTGATCATGCGCTCCGGGTGGCGGGTGAAAACGGGCAGGTGCGGGTCGAGGCGCGCCGGCCGCCGCGTCTCCATGTTCATCAGCGCCCAGGCGCTGGTGGCGCGCAGGACCTCTTCGCCCGCCGCGTCGCTCAACGTGAACTCGCGCACGGCGAACAGGCGGTGCCGCCCCGAGGGCCAGGTGGCGATCCGCACGGCCTGGCCCGCCGCGGGAATTTCGTTGATCCTGACATGCAGCCGGGCCAGGACCCAGGTCAGCCCCTTGGCGTGCAGGTGGCGAACCCCCACGCCCAGTATCTCGGCATGGCGGCCGGCCGTCTCCATCATCTCCTCGAGCACGATCAGTAGCACTTTCAAGGACGGGTCATCCCCTCCCGGGGCGGGCATGGTGAATGTCTCAATGAAGGCGGTGGCTTCCATCGGCTTGCAGTGCAACTGATTTCAAGTCATTCCTTGATTTCGTTCAGGTCGCGGATGATATAGATATCGTAGTCGCCCAGGCGCTTGAAGCCGGCTTTTTCATAAAAGTGGATGGCCCGCATATTGTCCTTGTGCACTTCGAGCTTGATCTGCAGGCCGATCTCTTTGGCGATCTTCAGCGATTCACGCAGCAGCGGCTTGGACAAGCCCGCTCCCTGGAACTTCGGGTCGATGGCGAAGTGGTGCAGGTAGAGGCGCCGGCCGTCGTTGGTCAGCCAGGAGGTGCCCACCACCGTGTCGCTGGCCTTGTCGACGATCACCAGCAGGCGGCCGTTGCGGCGCAGGGTGTTTTCGATCACCTCGGCCGTGTCGCCCCTGCCCGGGGTGCTGATGCCGGTCCGCTCCCAGATGTCGGCCACGTGCGGGTAGTCCGCTGCCCAGTAGTCCCGAACGAAAAAGGCGTTTTCGGCTTCCATGGAGGTATTGTATCAGATTCGGGAAAGGAAATGTCAATCCCTCTCCCGCTTTCTCCCCTGACCGCTCCGTTGCGCCGCCCCTTTCGTTGGCATTGAATATTCGGATTTAATATAATGCATGGCAGGCACGAAGGCCACTGCGGGCTTCCGGGATTCAGGAGGGCATATGAAGAAGAATCATCCGCAACCGCCGACCATGAAGATCATCGACGTGACTCCCGAGCACGAAGAGACATACTGCCAGTGTCTGGAGGAGTGGTCTGACGAGATCCGCGAGGCGGGCGACTACAAGCGGGATTGGTACGCCAGGGCCAAGGGCGGAGGATTGCGGGTCAAATTGGCCATTGACGAAAATAACGTTGTTGGCGGCATGATCCAGTACCTACCCATCGAGCAGTCGCCTGCGCAGGGTACGGGGCTCTATTTCATTCTCTGTATCTGGGTGCACGGCCACAAGCAGGGGCGCGGCAACTTCCAGAAGAAAGGGATGGGCACGGCATTGCTGCAGGCGGCCGAGGACGACGCCCGCCGGCTCGGGGCCGGGGGCATGGCCGCCTGGGGGGTGGTCCTGCCTTTCTGGATGCGCGCCTCCTGGTTCAGAAAGCATGGCTACAAAAAAGCCGACCGGAATGGCATGATGGCCCTGATGTGGAAGCCGTTCGGCGCCGACGCCAAGGCCCCGGCCTGGATCCGGCCCAGAAAAAAGCCGCAGGGCGCAGCCGGCAAAGTGGTGGTGACCGGCCTGTTGAACGGCTGGTGCCCGGCCATGAACATGGTGCACGAACGGGCCCGGCGCGCCGCAGCCGAGCTCGGGCCGCAGGTGGAGTTTCGCGAGGTCCGCACCGACGAACGCGCCGTCTTCCTGGAGTGGGGGATCAGCGATGCCCTTTTCATCGATGGCAGGGAAATGCGCAACGGCCCGCCGCCGAAGTATGAGAAGATCAAGAAAAAGATCGCCCGAAGAGTTAAAAAGTTGCGCTAGGGTCGGGTTCCCTTTGTCGGGCGGGATATGCGAGCGATGCCATCCGTCCTTTCACCATGAAGTTTAGATGATTTATCTCTCGTTTCCTCCCCATGGCGGTCGTGGCGGGACATGCCGCCATTATTCCGCGAAGTCGCCGAACAGCTTGCGGTAACGGCCCGGCGATTCGCCCCAATGCTCGCGGAAGCACACGATGAAGTACTGATAATCGGCGTAGCCCAGGCGATCCGCCAGGCTCCTGACGGTCAGCGTGGGGTCCTGCAGCAGGAAGCGCTCGGCCAGCAGCAGCTTGCGGCGCTGGATGAATGCAGTCAGGGTCATGCCGCGTTCGTCATGAAAGCGGCGCGAGATGTGGCAGCGGCTGACCTCAAAGCATTCGGCGAGTGTGGTGATGGTCAAGCCGGCGATCTTGTCTTCGGGCAGCTGCACGATATAACGGAAAACTTCTTCGACGATGTTCCTGTTCGCCGTACGTTCTTTATTATTCATTGCATTTTTCTTTGCAAAAAGCGTGCCAAATGGAAATGCCGGCGCAAATCGTTGCTGGTAAATGGTTTTCGAAAAAAACGCCTGCGGCTTTGCTTCATTCGTCCTTGCCTGGTGTCCCATTTTGGGACACTGAAGCGAGAAAACCCTTATTTGATGGGATTCTCGGCCTGCTTTTTCCGGTCCGGAAACCGTCCTGTTTTGGGACACCCGGCCCATGCAGTGCCAAATAAGCATGCAAGACCGCGTTTTTCATGAAACGCCCACTGTCCCATTTTGGGACACTTGAGCTGCTTGTGAAAAGGAAACACTAGTAAACCTCTGGCCATACGACTTCGTATTGCATCATGGAGACAAAGATGAAAAAGATCCTGTTCCTGCTCGTTCTGGCGTTGGCGCACCCAGGCCTGGCCGCGAATGGCGCCGAACCCCAGCCCTTCCCTTATGCGGGCGAGTATCGGCTCGCGAGCGGCGGCTGGATCTCGATCGTGCGCACGGGGGTCGTCGAGGCGATGGCCCAGCCGATGTACATCGACTGGGAGAGCGGCCGGTTAGGAGTGCTCGCCGTGTCGGGTTCCGACCGCCTGGTTTCGCCGCCGCCGGCCAAGCCGGACGCTCCCTGGCAGACAGAGGTCGTTTTCCGGCGCGATGATGCGGGACAAGTTGCCGGGCTGACCATTGTTGAAAGGGGAGGGCAGCCGCGGAACGCCCAGCTCATGCAACCCTGGACGGAGGAGGAAGTGACTTTTCCTTCGGGTGGGATCACTCTTTCGGGGCTCTGGCTGCAGCCTGCGGGCCCAGGCCCCCACCCGGCCGTCGTGCTGGTCCATGGGTCGGGGCCGGGAACGCGGCACCAGCTCGTCCCCATGGCCTCATTCTTCGCCCACTTGGGGCTGGCGGTGCTTTATTATGACAAGCGCGGCTGCGGCGGCTCGGGCGGAGACTGGAAGCAGGTCGACCTCGAGGAACTCGCCGCCGATGCGGCCTCCGGCGCGCGTTGGCTGCGCTCCCGCGCCGGCATCGATCCGAAGCGCGTCGGCCTCTGGGGCATCTCGCAGGGGGGCTGGATCACGCCGCTGGCCGCGGCGCTGGACCCGGCCATCGCCTTTGTCATCAACAGCTCGGGCCCGGGAACGAGCCTGCGCCGCCAGGACCTCTACATGATGGAGAACATGCTGAAGGCCAACAACCTGCCGGAAGCCGATGTGCAGCTGGCGCTGAAGACGTTCTCCACCCTCTACGATTATGGCCGCGGCAAGGCGCAGGCCGGGGAACTGGATCCGCTGCTGGAAAAACTCCGCAACCACCCGGTTTTGAAGGAGATCGCCCTGCCGCCGGCCGCCGAGATCACCCCCGCGGCGCTCTATGCCCAGCAGGCGATCGGCGATCCGGCCTGGTTCTTTCACCTCGACCCCGACCGCGACGCCCTCGCCCCCTACCGCAAGTTGCGCTGCCCGCTGCTGGTGACCTACGGCAAGCTGGACATCACCGTGCCGGTGGAGGAGAGCGCGCGGCTGATCGGTGAGACGCTGCGCCGCGCCGGCCACGCCGACTTCCGCGTCGAGGTGCTTCCCGCCACCGGCCACGGCTTCGCCCGCATGGGCGAGGGGAATCCGCCGGCGCCTGTCCAGCCCAACCTGATTTCACGCGAGTTCTTCACCACGATCGAGACCTGGCTGCGCCAGCACGGTCTTTGCGGCGGGGCGAAGTAGCGCCGTTCAGCTGATCGTCGAACCAGAAGATTGCATTTTTGCATGCCAGAGGCGCCCATGAAGAGAATCTATTTTCTGTTGTTTATTTTGATCATCATGGCAATTTCTGGCGTTTATGCACAAAGGATCCAATCGGGCAATTTTAATACCACTGGCTACATTAAGCCTGATGGGACCATTCAGGACAACAATTTCAGGATTGTTGGATATTTTAAAAACGATGGACGTATTTTGAATAGAAATTTCCAGGTCATAGGCTATATAAAAGGCAATGGCGCTGTCCAGGGTAGCTCGTTTGGTGTGGTCGGCTACATCAAGGCGGATGGAAGGGTGCTGGATAGTAATTTCCGAATCCTTGGCTATATGAAAGGTGACGGCAGGATTCTGGATTCGAATTTTCGTATCAAGGGGTACGCAAAAAGTGTTAGAAAAGAATGGGCCGCGGTGCTATTTTTCTTTTTCAGTTTTTCCTAGATATTAGTAGGTAATCTCAAAATAAGGAAAAGCAAGCCTAGAAATCAGGAATGAAATGGACATCAGGTTAGGGTATTGTCTAATTGTGGACAAATTGTGCTGAATTTTGTTGTTGCGCAAACTTTTAGATTAAATTCTGAAATGCTGCAGGGTTTGAATTTGCGGTGGCTTCTTCTATAATGGCCGTTCGATGCGAGGATGTCATGAAAAAAAAGATCTTATTGGTAAACTGTTACCGGGAAAACGCAGGGGAGAAGATCAAGGGCTATTATGAGTGGCTGAAAGCGGCGGCCAATGTTGCCGGAACGGAGCTGGATATCCAGGAGGCCGGCGACAAGGGGCCCTTCCCCGACAAGACGGAATTCCACGCTGTCATCGTCTCGGGCTCGCAGAAGATGGTCGGCGACAACGAGACCGAGGCGACCCTGCTCGAGTTCCTGCGGGAGTGCCGGCGGCCGCTGCTGGGCATCTGCTACGGCCACCAGGTCCTGGCCCGCGCCTACGGCTGCCTGGTGAAAAAGGACGGGCAGAAGCACCTGGGCGACGAGGAGATCTTTTTAAAGAAAGCGCATGCGCTTTTCGCCGGTTTCCCTCAGGTTTTCAAGATGCGCGAGAGCCACGAGGAGATCGTTGTGCGCGACCAGGCCCTGGAAGGGAATTTCCATGTCTTGGCCCATAACGCGTCGGGAAGGGTGGAGGCCATCGTCCATCGGCAGCACCCCTTATACGGCGTTCAGTTCCATCCGGAAAAGTCGGGTGACCTGGGGATCCGGCTATTGGTCAACTTCCTGAAAATGATTCCCTAGAACTTGGAGCCAGGCGCAAGGTGTAGGGGGCAGGATATATGGCGTTGGCAAGGAAAGGCAAAAGGTAAAAGTAAAAAGGCAAAAGTTAGGAGAGGAACCTTTCCCGGTCTTTAAGATTTGAAGAGTCTGAGTTTTAATGTCAATAGAAACCAGGATCCGTCAACCTTACGCCTTACGCCCAGCGCCGATCACTTTTTTATTGCTTTGAGCGCCTCGGCCGCCGCTGCCAACAAAGGTTTGGCCGAGATCTCCTCGCCCACGGCGTTCTTCATCCACAGCTGCGGTGTGAGGCGGCCGGCGCGGCACATGCGCTCCATCTCCCTGCCGATATTCTTCCCTTTCAGATAGCTCTCCAGTTGGAAGGAGATGATGTGGCCCAGTGGGTAGTCGGGCAGGTAGAGGGCGGCGTCGATCATATGCGAATAGGCGGCCAGGATGACCTGGTCGCGGATTCCGAATATGGGGGCGTAGTACTTGTTCCAGACCTCGCGGGGGCAGGCCATGACCGCCCGGCGCAGGGCGTCGGGCGTGGCCCCGGGGTTCTTGTAGAGCCAGTTCCAGACCTTCATGTCGACCATGGCCACTCCCGCGATCTCGAAGGTCATCCACAGCGTGTCCAATGCCTGCAATTGGCGGGCGCGGCTGGTTGCCGCCGGGTAGCCCAGGATCTCCAGGTCGCGGTTCTGGAAGAGGAAGGCGAAGGCTTCGGTGACGGCGGTGTTGGGCACGCCGGCCATCAGCCAGGAGTCGGTCTTCTGCAGCGAAAGCACCTGCTCGGCGCAGTGGCCGAGCTCGTGCATGGCCACGTTGAAGCCCTGGTAGTCCATGCCGCCGGCAACGGCACGGGTGCGCAGATGTGACGGCTCCGAGCGCATTACGGCTCCCCATGCGTGGCCGGCGCCGCGGGCGGGATCGACCTCGATGCGCTTGCCGATGAAGGCGGCGTCGGCCGGGACGAAGCCCAGGCGCTGCAGGATGGCGGGCATGCTGCGCCGGAAGCGGTCGAGGCTGGGGTACTGCTGGCGCACTCGGCGGTCCAGCTCGGCTTCGCCGACTTTTGCGCGCGGCTTGAAGCCGTTGTACCAGATGTCGAATG
>JAQUQF010000324.1 GCA_028749105.1 Acidobacteriota bacterium
GGCGAATCCTCGCCGGTGAAGTGCAAGCCTTCTTTGACGAACTCGATCCGGATCCCTCGTTTGGTCAGCATCTGGACCAGACGCCGCAGGTCGTCCAAATTTCGCGCCAGGTGATCCATGCATAACCAAAAGGTGACCTGGCATGTAACCCTTTACAAGGGCAAGCCCAGTTGAATTTTAACCGCTTTTTCGATGGCCACCATGTCCTTGGACGATAGCGACCCTATTTTATCTTGCAATCGTTTCTTGTCGGCCGTCGTGATTTGATCGGCCATGGCTTTGCTGTCTTTGCCATTCAGCTTGATTATGGCTTCGCTGGGATAGCAATTTTCGACATTACTGGTCAGGGGAATTATTTGCACCCGGTTCAAGAACTTGTTTGCAGAATCATTGCTGATGATAACGGCAGGGCGAGTTTTTTTGATCTCTGTTCCGATCGCGGGATCAAGATTTACCCACCATACTTCACCGCGTCTCATTCTTCACATCTCCGATCATGGTATTGCTCCATTCAAGGGCTTCTTTTTCCCGCCGGCGGTCGGCCGCCATGGTTTTATAGGCATGATCAAGCGCATCTCCGGTGACCAGGGGCCTTATCAACTCTTCTATGAAGTGGCTGATCTTGCCGCGGCCAACCACCCGCAGCAGGCCCGAGTAAACCTGCTCATCAATGGACAAAAGAAGCTTCTTCTGCATTTTGCACCTCGATATATAATATATAATATATATCTGCAATTGTCAACAAATGGCGGCGTAAGTATTCAGTTCTTACAAACATACGAAAAAACTCACCCCGCGCCCTCCGCATTGCGGAGTGCTGGGGGATGAGTTGCAGCGCATCGGAGTCATGTCTCGAGAATGAACTTTGAGGGAAAGGGTTGAAAAAGTGGGTACGATATGGCGAAAGTAAACGAAAAAATTTATTGGGTTGACATTGTGACTGGAATTGTAATTAATAGGATTGACATTGCTACCGAAAGGGGCAATAATTGCCTTGACAATATGACTAAAGGGGATGGAGATGGTTTTTAAACGCGAATTGGAAAATGAACTTCAGGTTTGGAAAGCATCACCTCATCGCAAACCGCTCGTGATCCAAGGGGCAAGGCAGGTTGGCAAGACGACAACGGTCAATGCTTTCGCCGGGAGTTACGACACCTATGTCTCACTGAACCTGGAGCGCCCGGAGGATCTGCGGCTTGTCGAAAATGACCTTCCCTTCCGCGACGTGCTGCAGCGGATCTTTCTGGAAAAAGGCGTCCAACGGCGCGGGGAGACCTTACTTTTCATCGACGAGATACAGAACTCTCCCCGGGCGGTGGAGTTGATGCGCTATTTTTTCGAGGATGAGCCGGGAATGCACGTGATCGCCGCCGGATCGCTGCTGGAGATCATGATGGAGAAGCAGCGGGTCAGTTTTCCGGTGGGCCGGGTGGAATACCGCTACATGTTCCCATCGAGTTTCAGCGAATTCCTGGCGGCATGCAGCGAGCAGGAGGCCCTTTCCCTGCTGCGCCAGGTCCCGGTTCCATCCTGGGCGCTGCCGCGATTGTTCGATCTTTTTCACCGCTATGCCCAGATCGGCGGCATGCCGGAAGCGGTGGAGCGATACAGCCGGAGCCGTGACGTGACGGAGCTTTCGCCGGTCTATCAGGGATTGATCACTGCCTTCCAGGATGACGTCGGCCGTTACAGCCATTCCGCCCATGCGGCCGCCGTGATCCGGCATTTGCTCGAAATGGCTCCCTTCGAGGCCGGCAAGCGGGTGGTGTTTGAGCGTTTCGGCGGCACTTCCTACCGTTCCCGCGATGCCGGCGAGGCCCTGCGGACGCTGGAGCGGGCCATGCTGGTCTATTTGCGTACGCCGACGACGCGTTGGAGCCTGCCCCTGGTTCCGGACGAGCGCAAAAGGCCCCGGCTGCAGTTTCTCGACACCGGTCTTCTCAACCATTGCGTTGGGCTGACCGCCCGGTTTTACGATCATCATGACCTGCATGCGTTCCATCAGGGGATCCTGGCCGAGCACATCGTGGCCCAGGAGCTGATGGCCGCGGATTCCCTGTCGGTGCGCAAACCTTTGTTCTGGATCCGGGAAAACCGCCAGGGGAACGCCGAGGTCGACTTCCTGATCCCATACGCCGGGACGGTGGTTCCGGTGGAATGCAAGGCCGGCAAGAGCGGCACGCTGCGTTCGCTTCACGTCTATGCCGAGCACAGCCATTGCCAAGTGGCCGTGCGCCTTTACTCAGGAAGGCCGCAGGTCGGATCCGTTGCCACTCCAAGCGGAGAGCGATACACATTGATCAGCCTGCCGTATTTCTTGGCCTCAATGCTGGGCAGATATCTTGACTTGTATTTTACGGGAGATCTGCACTTCGACGAGTAAAGTTTTAAAAGGCAAGCGAGGTCAGGCCTCGATAGTAGACAAAACGATCAGGTCGCTCCTGTCTTGGTCAACCGCCGGAAATCAGGTGAATGGCCTCGACCCGGTCGCCGTCGCCGACGAATACCCGCTCGTAGTCTTCTTTCCTGACCAGGCGGCCGTTGACCTTGACCACGATCATCGGAAAGGTAAATTTCATCTGCGCCAGCATCTCGCGGACACTGAATGACTCGCCCGCCATGCTGACTTCCTTATCGTTCAGGCTGATCTTCATTTCTCTCTCCCGCTACTCGTCCCATACGTCGTCGCCGGAGGCCGGCCGCAGGTCGTCGAGGACGATCTCCAGGGCCTGGTTGGCCTGCATGCAGGCCACGATGCCCACGCGCGGCGCCAGGGGCGGCATCTCCTCCGACACCTCGCTGATCTCGTCGCCGCAGATGAACAGGTTGCCCAGGCGGCGCGTGCGCAG
>JAQUQF010000038.1 GCA_028749105.1 Acidobacteriota bacterium
GGCAAGATCATCCTGGAGTAAGGTGGCTTCGCGCGCGCGGCAATGAAGCTCTCCGTCATCCTGGTCGTCAGCCTGGAGAAGGCCGATGTCGTGCGCACCGCCCTAGAGTCGCTGTTCTCCAGCCGGCCGGGCTTTCCCATTGAGGTGATCGTGGTGGACAACGCCTCACGCGAGGCGGCCTCCGCCCTCGAGCCGTTTCGGAGCCGGCTGACGGTCATGCGCAACGAGGAGAACATCGGCTTCACCAGGGCCAACAACCGCGGCGCTGCGCGTGCAAAAGGGGAGTACCTGCTGTTCCTCAACAGCGATACCCGGCTGTCGCCGGATGCGCTGGCAGCGATGGTCGCCTTCGCCGACGCCCATCCCGACGCCGGCGCCGTCGGCCCGCTGGTGCTCAATCCCGACGGCTCTTTCCAGCTTTCCTTCGGCCGCCCCATCTCCCTGTTCTCCGAATTCGAACAGAAGGCGTTCCGCACTCCCGCGTCCCGGAGAGTCGAGCCGCAAAAGCTGCGGACGCGCGAAGTCGGCTGGGTGAGCGGCTGCTGCCTGCTCACGCGCAGGGAATACTTCCCCGGCGGCAAGGTCTTTGACGAGGAGATCTTTCTTTATTTCGACGACAGCGAGCTGTGCGCCCGCCTGCGCGGCTTGGGCAGAAAGGTCTATTTTTTCCCCGGCGCGAGCATCGTTCATTACGGCGGCGCCAGCGTGAAGTCGATGCCGGCGCGCACCGCCGTCGAGTACCGCCGCAGCCAGCTCACCGTTTACAGAAAACACCTGCCTAAGTGGCAGACGAGAACTCTAAAAGGCTATTTGTTCTTGAAGTTCCGCTGGCAGCTGCTCAGAAGCCGTGACGAGGAAGACAAGCAGGCAATGGTTCAGATATTGGAATTACTGAAAAAAAATAGCGATCCTAAGTGACGCATCACCCTGACGCGAATCATCTATTCGCGCCCATTTCAGTGAGCAAGCGGGTCGCGCCACTGTACTTGTCCAGGAACCAGAGGATGAAGCGGATGTCCACGCCGATGGAGCGGCTGTAGGACTGGTCCCAGGCGAAGTCATTGATCGTGGCCTCATAGACGCGGTCGAAGTTCAGCCCCACCAGCCCGCCGCGGGCATTAAAAACAGGACTGCCCGAGTTGCCGCCGGTAGTGTCCATGTCGTAAAGCATGGCCACCGGCACGTCGCCCAACTGCGGGTGGGCGTAGCCGCCATGTTCACGGGATCGGGCCAGTTCCAGGAACCTGGCCGGCGCGCCGTGGTTCTCCGACCCGGGGTGGGCGGCATCCTTCTCGGCAATCCCGGCAAGGGTGGTGAACGGCTGCATTTCGACGGCGTCGGCCGGCGAGTAGCCGCGGACGCGGCCGTGCGTCAGGCGCAGGGTGCCGTTGGCGTCGGGGACGAAATCGGTGCCCAGAAATTCCTTCCTGGCGTCGACCAGCCGGGCCAGGAGCGGATCGAGGACGGCCTTCTGCCTCTTCTCGGCATCCTTCATTTCGCGGTACTCGGGATACAGCGTGATGGCCAGCTGGATGAGGGGATCCTCCAGGGAGCGGAGTTCGGCCGTCGTTTTTTTCAGCAGGGCGCTGACGGCGGCGGCATTTTTCAGCGTGGTGGCGGCAAAGGCCTTGTCCAGGAAGGCGGCGATGGCCTTGTCCGGGTCGCCGGCGCCGACAAGGGCGCGCACGGCGGCGATCTCATTTTCCCGGGGCAGGGCGGCGGCGCGGCGCAGCATCTCCCCGAGCACCGCTTTCTCGGCCGGCTCATGATAATCGCGCAGGGCCTGGGTCATGCGCTTCTCGGTGAGGTCAAAATTGCGATCCATGTAGGGGGCCTCGCGCCGGGTATCGGCCTTGATGCGCTCGAATGACGCCTCGCAGATGGCGAAGGCGTTGCCCAGCATCATGGAAACCCTGGAACTGACCAGGTTGGACAGGGTCAGGTCGCGGCGGGCGCGCCGGCCCATGGCCTCGTAGGACTGGTCCAGCCGGGTGAACAAATCGCCATATTTTTTCCGGCGCCCGGGATCGGCGCCGATGAACCGCCGCAGTTCTTCCTCCTGCCGGCGCCGCTTGTTTGCCAGGCCCAGGTTCTTCAACCCCTTCAGCTGCCCCTCGCTCCGCTTTACGTTGTTCCAGAGACCCTGCAGGGAAGAGGAGAGCTTGATGGCCGTGGCGCGGTCGCTCCGGCTCATCTTTCCCTTGAGGTCGATGAGCCAGCGCCAGACCTCGATCGCGAAGGGCAGGCGCACCTCCTCCTCGAAGGCCAGGTAGTGGGACGAGTCATTGCGGTGGGTGCTGCCGGGATAGCCCAGGGCGAAGACGAAATCGCCGGCCTGGACACCCTGGGGGGCGATGGCCAGGTATTTTTTCGGCCGGAAAGGGACGTTCTGCGGCGAATAATCGGCGCTGCGGCCGTCCGGGGCGACGTAGGCGCGCATGAAGGCGAAGTCGCCGGTGTGCCGCGGCCACATCCAGTTGTCCTCTTCGCCGCCGTATTCGCCGATGGCGCGCGGCGGCGCATATACCAGGCGCACGTCCTTGATGTTGTTGTAGATGAAGAGCACGTAGGATTTGCCGCGGAACATCTCGGCCACCTCGGCGCGGCGGCCGGGGTTTGCCTTCTCCACGGCGGCGACCATGGTCTTTATCTTTTCCTCGATGGCCTGGCCCCGTTCATCGGGGCTCATTCTTTTTCCGGCGGCGGCCAGCACCTCGCGCGACACGTCGCGGTACGATTCGATCAGGCGCGCGGTATAGCGCCTGGCCGGGAGCTCGGCCCGGCAATCGGCGGCGTGGAAGCCGTCGCGCAGGTAGTCGCTGTCGGTGGTGCTGAGCGACTGGATGGCGCCGAAGGCGCAATGGTAGTTGGTCAGGATCAGTCCGTCGGGTGAAACGAAGCTGGCGGTGCAGCCGCCAAGGTTGATGATGCCGTCGATAAGGCTGACTCCGCCGGGGTTGTACAGCTCGCCGGAGGCGATCGCGAAACCGCGGGCCTCGAGGTCGAGCTTGTGGATCTCGCTCAGAGGGTACATTCCTTCCTCAGCGCGCAGAGCCAAGCACAGACAAAGCGCAATCATCAGGATCAATCCATTTCGTTTCATGAGAATACCTCCATGGGTCATTCGCTCCCGTCCCAGCAATAGGTGCACAGCTTTTCTTTGGGCAGGCCGATGGCGGCGATCAGGTCGCCCAGCAGCTGGTACTTGAGCGTGGTCAGTCCCAGTTGCTTGCGGATCCAGTCCTCCATTCCTTCATACAATACCGTCCCGGCCTGGGCGTAAAGGCCCGGGTCCTGGACGGCCTGCGGCCCGGCGAGGGCACGGATGGCCTTGCGGGTCGCCAGGTCCATCTCCGAGCGCGAGCGCGAGAAGTTGAGGAACTTGCAGCCATAGAGCAGCGGTGGGCAGGCGGGCCGCATGTGGATCTCGGCGGCGCCGGCGTCGTAGAGGCGGCGGATGGTGTCGCTCAACTGGGTGCCGCGCACGATCGAGTCCTCGCAGAACAGGATGCGCATGCCGGCCAGAAGTTCGCGGATGGGGATCAGCTTCATGCGCGCCACGAGGTCGCGGGCCTCCTGGTGCTGCGGCATGAAGCTCCTGGCCCAGGTCGGCGAATACTTGACAAAGGGGCGCTTGAAGGGGATGCCGGCCTCGGTGGCATAGCCCAGGCCGTGGCCGATCCCCGAGTCGGGGATGCCGGCCACGAAGTCGACAGCGGCGGGAAAGCGGCGGGCCAGGGCGGCCCCGCAACGGTTGCGCACGGCCTCGACGTTGATCCCCTCGTAGGTCGATGCCGGGTAGCCATAGTAGACCCAGAGGAAGCTGCAGATGTGCATTCGCTCCTCTGCCACTTTGAGGACCTCGCAACCGTCGGCCGTGATGCGGACGATCTCGCCCGGCCCCAGGACCTTCTCGATCGCGTAATCGAGATTGGGAAAGGAACAGGTTTCGAGGGCGACGGCCATGGCCCCCTCTTTGCGCCCGATGATGACCGGGGTGCGGCCGCGGCGATCGCGGGCGGCGTAGATGCCGTCGCGGGTCAGGACGAGAAGGGAGCAGGAACCCTCGACCTCGGCAAGGACGCGGCGGATGCCGGAGGCGAAGCTGTCCTCCATGTCGATCAGCGAGGCGACGACCTCGGTGGGATTGATGTCGCCGCTGCCCAGCTCGGAGAGGTGGATGCGGCGGTGGCCAAAGGCTTCGCGAGCCAGGGCTTCGGCATTGGCCACGACACCGACCGTGACGATGGCATAGTCGCCGAGGTGGGAGCGGATGAGCACCGGCTGGTCGTCGGTGTCGCTGATGATGCCGATGCCGGTGCGGCCGCCCATGCGCCCGAGGTCGGGGTCGAACTTGGAGCGGAACTGGGTGTTCTCGATGTTGTGGATGACGCGGGCGAAGCCGTTGGCGCCGACAAAGGCCATGCCGCCGCGCTTCGTCCCCAGGTGGGAATGGTAGTCGGTGCCATAGAAGACGTCGGCCACGCAGTTGTGCCTGGCCGCCACACCGAAGAATCCACCCATAAGGCCTCCTGAAATTTTTTATTGCGGTCGCTGCTTGCCGAAGCTCCCTTATAGCAAAGCCAGCAGCGTGTGTCAAAGGTTATAAAAAAGAACTCGGTCAAAATCCAGATCTCAAGCACCAATTTGCTATTACGAAAACTCTTCATTACAATTAAAATCAACTAAAAACTGCGGAGGGACGTACATGGCGCTACGTTCGATCAACCCAGCCACGGGCGAGCTGCTGGAGACTCACAGCGTGCAAACTCCGGAGCAGGCAGCGGCGGCAGTGGTCAAGGCCCACGAAGCGTTCGGCTCCTGGAGCCGCATCGCCCTCCCGGAGCGCGCCAGAGTGCTGCGCAAGGCGGCCGGCATCCTGAATGCGGAAAAGAATTCGCTGGCGCGCCTGATGAGCGAGGAGATGGGCAAGCCCATCCTGCAGGCGATCGCCGAGATCGACAAGTGTGCCATCGTTTGCGAGCATTACGCCGCCAACGGCGAGGCCATGCTCGCCCCCGAGCGGATTGCCGCCGGCGCCGCCGACAGCTACGTTCGCTTCGACCCCCTGGGGGTAATCCTGGCCGTCATGCCCTGGAACTTCCCCTTCTGGCAGGTCGTGCGCTTCGCCGCCCCGGCGCTGATGGCGGGCAATGTCTGCCTGCTGAAGCACGCATCCAACGTCACCGGCTGCGCGGCCGCCATCGAGGACATTTTCCGCCGTTCCGGCCTGCCGCTGCACGTCTTCACCTCGCTGCGCGTCGACTCCGCCCAGGTTGGGGCGCTGATCGCCCATCCGCTGGTGCGGGCCGTCACCCTTACCGGGAGCGACGAGGCGGGACGGGCGGTGGCCGCTGCGGCCGGGCGCTGCCTCAAGAAGGTGGTGCTGGAGCTGGGAGGGAGCGACCCGTTCATTGTTTTTGCCGATGCGCCGCTTTCGGCGTGCGTCTCCGCGGCCGTCAGTTCGCGCATGATCAACAACGGCCAGAGCTGCATCGCCGCCAAGCGCTTTATCGTCGTCAGGGACATCTATCGCCGTTTCCAGACGGCGTTCACCGCCGCCGTCGCCGCACTGAAGACCGGCAATCCCCTCGACGAGAGCAACGACCTGGGCCCCCTGGCCCGGGCCGACCTCGTGGAGGAGCTTGAGCGCCAGGTGGAGGCATCAGTACGCTT
This sequence comes from Acidobacteriota bacterium, assembly GCA_028749105.1. GTDB lineage: Bacteria > Acidobacteriota > Aminicenantia > UBA2199 > UBA2199 > UBA2199. The sequence continues at coordinate 5,677 of JAQUQF010000038.1, forward strand.
GGGCGCCCGCATTTTAGTCGGCGGCGGGCGGCATGGCAGGAGCCCGGGCTTCTATTTCCAGCCGACCGTCCTGGAAAACGTGAAGCCCGGAATGCCGGTTTATGAAGAAGAGGTTTTCGGCCCGGTGGCGGCACTGATCGCTGCCGAAGACGAGGAGGACGCCCTGCGCATTGCCAACGATACCGCCTTCGGTCTCGGCGCCTCCATCTGGAGCGCAGACCGCGCCCGGGCCGAAGCGATCGCAGCGCGCATCGAAGCCGGTTCGGTATTCATCAACGGCATGGTCAAGTCCGACCCGCGCCTGCCCTTCGGCGGCATCAAGATGTCGGGTTTCGGCAGGGAATTATCCAGCTATGGCATCAAAGAGTTCGTGAACATCAAGACCGTCGTGATCTTATAAGAATCCAAACGCCGAGTCCGAAGTGCATTTTCATTTTACATTTTTTGAGGTATAATCCACTCGATCCTAGGAGGAACAATAATGAAAAAATCGATCCTGATCAGCATGTTCATTTTGATCTTTGCCGCGAGCTCTTTCGCAGGCGTGCAATGGAAAGCTAGGACCGTGACCCAGGCCGAAGCCAAGGGGCAGAGCAACACGATCGTGCAGGAGATCTTCGCCCAGGGCGGCAATGTCAAAATGGTCTTCGAAACCGTGGCCAACGAGAACGAGATGTACCAGAAAGGCTCATATTGGCTGTTCAAGGCCGCCGACAGCTCGTTCTATCTGGTGAACCCGACCGAAAAGACCTATGCGCGGCTGCCGATGAACGCCATGGTGCAGATGGCGGGCGTGGTGGGCAAGCTGGTCAAGATCAAGATCAAGAATCCCGTGGTCAACGTGGAAAAGCTGGGAACGGAAACCGTCATGGGCTATCCCTGCCAGCACAGCAAGATGCTCATGGAATACGACATGGAAGTGAAGATCGCCATCATCAAGAGCAAGAGCCACGAGAAGGTCGAGAAGGAGACCTGGTCGACCCCCAAGTTCAAGGGATTGGAGGAAATGGCCGAGTCCTTCCGTTTGCGCGACTTCAAGACTGGCATGGAAGATCTTGATGCCCTGGTCGAGCAGCAGATGAAGGCCGAGGCCGACCTGGGATTCCCGTTGAAGATGATCACCGTCAATACCTCGGTCGGCAAGAAGGGGGTGGCCAAGGAGAAGAGCCGCCAGGTCATGGAAGTCCTCTCTCTGGGCAACAAGAACCTTCCGGCCAGCTTTTTTGAGATCCCCGCCGGCTATACCGAGAAGAGCATCGGCTTTGGAGCGGAAGAAGAATAGACCTGTTTAAGGGTTGATGAGTTGAAGCGTTGAAGAGTTAAACCCTTTAACCCTTGAACTCTTAAACTAGCGCGGCAGCCAAAACGATCGAATAGTACTTGGAATCGTCGTCGTCGGCGCGTGACGTGAGGATGGCCGGGAATGGGGCGCCAGTGACCACGGCGGCCAGCATGCCTTTGGCCAGCAGCGTGGTCGCCTTGTAAAAGATGTTGGCTGCCTCGATGTTGGGCATGATCAGGATGTCGGCGTAGCCCTCGACCGGGGACTTCATTCCTTTCACCTCGAGGGCGTGCTTGGAGATGGCCACGTCCAGGGCCAGCGGGCCGTCGATGACGGCGCCCTTGATCTGCTTGCGCTCGGCCATCTTGGCGATGACCGCCGCCTCCATGGTGCAGGGCATCTTTTCCGACACCTTCTCATTGGCCGCCAGGATGGCCACCTTGGGGTTTTCGATCCCCAGCTTGGCGGCGATCTTGATGTTGTAGTTGATCATCTGCACTTTCTGGTTCAAATCGGGGTAGGGGATCATGGCCACGTCGGAAACGATCAGCAGCTTGTCGTAGGCCGGCATTTCCAGGATGGTGGTGTGCGACAGCACGCCGTCCTTGCCGACCAGGTTGTATTCCTTGTTCAGGATGGGCTTCAGGTAATACGGCGTGGAGATCAGCCCTTTCATCAGGATCTGGGCCTTGCCGTCGATGATCATGCGCACGGCTGTGTCGCCGCTCTTTTTCTCGTCGGGCTCGTTGACGATCTGGAACAGCCCCGGGTCGACCTTGAGCCGGGCGCATTGGTCGCGGATGACCTTCTCGTCGCCGATCATGTAGGCGTCGACGATCTTCTCCTCTACGGCGCGCTTGACCGCCAGGATGGTGTCCTCATCCTGGCCATAGGCCACGGCCATGCTGAATTTTTTCTTGGCCTTGACCAGGCTCTCGATCTCGCTCAGCTTTCTCATCGGTTTCATGCGTTTCCTCCTGCATGCTTCCACTGTTTTGCTTTTTCTTCCCCGAGCAGCACGCGCAATGCCCCCTGGGCAAGGGCCGTCATCTCGTCCTCTCCGGGCAGGACGATCAGCCGGGCCAGAAATTCGACGCGGCGGCGGATGAGCTCGACAAAATGCGTGTCAAAGGCGATGCCGCCGGTCAGGACGACGGCGTCGATCTTTCCTTCCAGGGCGGCGGCCAACCCGCCGATCTCCTTGGCCACGTTGTAGGCCATGGCCTCGAAGACCATGGTGGCCTTTGCATCGCCGGCGGCGACCATTTCCTCCACTTTCCTCATGTCGTTGACCTTGAGGTGGGCGACAATGCCGCCCTGGCCGGTGATCATTTTCTTCAGCGCCGGCAGGTCATACTGGCCCGAAGTGGCCAACTCGACCAGGCTCCAGCTGGGCAGGCCGCCGGCGCGCTCGGGGGCGAAGGGGCCGTCGCCGTTGAGGGCGTTGTTGACGTCGACAACCTTGCCGTCGAGATGGGCGCCAACCGAGATGCCGCCGCCGAGGTGGGCGACGATCAGGCGGCAGTTTTCGTAGGGCTTGCCGAGTTTCTTGGCCGCTTCGCGGGCCGCCGCCTTCTGGTTCAAGGCATGGAAAATGCTGATGCGCGGGATCTCCGGCCGGCCGGTGATCCTGGCCATATCCGTCATTTCATCGACCGTCACCGGGTCGACTATGTAGGCGTTGATGCCGACCGGCTTGGCAATGTCACTGGCCAGCAGCGCCCCCAGGTTGGAGGCGTGCTCGGTCCTTGTCTGCTTCAGGTAGTCGGTCATTTCATCGCTGACCAGGTAGGTCCCCGAGGCCATCGGGCCCAGCAGGCCGCCGCGGCCGACAACGGCCGCCAGCCGATTGACGTCGAACGCGTGCTCCTTGAAGAACGTCAGGATCACCTTCTGGCGGAAATGGTGCTGGTCGATGATCCTGGGAAACGGCGCCAACTCTTCGGCCGTATGCGAGATGTTCTGACCGAGGACCTTTTCCTCGCCGAGAAAGATCGCGATCTTGGTGGAAGTGGAACCGGGGTTTATTGCCAGGATATATTTGTTTTCCATTTTTAAATTTACCTCAAAATCGGGTGGATTGCAAGGGGGGCGGGCATCATTTTTTATACTTTTCCAGCAGCTTCGCCCCTTCCTTCTTGTCCTTCTCGGTCTCGGGTACCCAGCTCGGGTCTGGCTCCATGGCCAGCAGTTCCTCCAGGGTCCTGATGGCCAGTTCTTTCTCGTCGAGGGCCCAGTAGGTTTCGGCGAGGAATAGCCTGCCTACTGAACTCTTCGGACCCAGTTGGAGGCATTTTTCCAGATTCTGCCGCGATTTTTTCTTGCTGCCGCCGAACAAGCCCGGCACCTTGAAATAGAGCCGGCCCAGCACGCAATAGGCGCCGCCGTTCTCGTAGGCGCCGTCGATGGCGATCGACCGGTTCATGGCGTCGATGATGTCGTTCTTCAAAAAGAGCGACTTCAACACGCCGCGGGCTTCGCCGTAGCTGCCGGTGTGCACCCCCAGCCAGTAATGGCCTTCGACGCGATCGGGGCGCAGCGCCACGGCCTTCTTGCAGATGTCCATGCCTTGCTTGAATATCTTCTGCTTCTCGCTGCCGGAAGCGGAGTTGTCGCCGACGTAATACAGGGCTTGGGCGTTCTTGATCAGTGCTTCGAAGCTGCCTGGGGAGAGCGCAAGGGCCTCCTGGTACTTGGCCAGCGCCTGGCCGGCCATGCCCGCCTCGCCGCGCCGGGCATAGAGGGCATCGCCCTGCAAGATGAGCTCTTCGGGAGTAGCGCCTTGGAGTCCGATCGCCAGCGCCGTCAAAAGGATGATGACAGGGAGAATGTGAGGTTTCATTTTGCCTCCGGGGGGATTCTAGCATAGAAGAAAAGCGAACTAAACAATATAAGAAGTGATAGTGGTTGTGATAGTGGTAGGCAGAGCCAGGCAAGTTAGCGAACTGCTATGAAGAAATAAAGAAACAAGCAACAAGTTATTGTTGCTACAATCACTACCACAATCACTATCACTTGACTTCTATTTCGCTTCGAGCTCTTCCAGACCCTGCATCAGCTTTTCCCAGCGCGGCAGTAGCGTCTTCAGGCGAAGCTCCGCTCCATTCAGCTCCTTCATGAGCTCCTGGACACGCGGCGAGTCTTTCAGAATCTCTGGATCGCACAACTGCGACTGGTCGCGGGCCTTGACCGCTTCCAGCTCGACGATCTCCAGCTCCAGGCCGCGGAGTTCCTGCTGGAGGTCCTTGCGGGCGCGACTGCGGCGGTTGCGCTCTTCCGCTTCCTGGCGGCGATCCTCCTTGCCGCGTGCCACCCGCCGTGCGGGGGACTCATCGGCACTGTCGGGGAGCGCCGGCACC
>JAQUQF010000325.1 GCA_028749105.1 Acidobacteriota bacterium
GGGGAAGAAGCCCATGTCGAGCATGCGGTCGGCCTCGTCAAGGACGAAGATCTCAACCGCGTCTAGGCCGGCGTGGCCCTGCTGCATGAGGTCGAGCAGGCGCCCCGGCGTCGCCACCAGGATGTCGAGGCCGCGGTTCAGCGCCTGCACCTGCTGGAACTGGCTGACGCCCCCGAAGACGACGGCGTGGCTGAAGCGCAGGTGGCGGCCGTAGGTGGCGGCGCTGGCGTCGATCTGCGCCGCCAGTTCGCGGGTGGGCGCCAGGATGAGGACGCGCGCCCGATTGCGCGTTGCCGGGCGCTTATGAAGGGTCAGGTACTGCAGGATGGGCAGGATGAAGGCTGCTGTCTTGCCGGTGCCGGTCTGGGCGCAGCCGATCAGGTCGCTGCCGTCGAGCAAGTGGGGGATGGCCTTGGCCTGGATGGGGGTGGGGACGGTATAGCCCTCTTCGGCGACCGCCCGCTGCAGCTCCGGAAGCAACAGCGAAAAAACGCCGGCGGCCGCTGTTGCCGGCGGTTGCGCGTGCCTGCGCACGGGATGGTCTTCTTGGCGAGGACGATCGGCATGCCCCGGGGCTGCCTTTTTTTCTTGGCGATACATTGCAATTCCTTTGATTGGATTTTGAACCCGCCGTGACAGTGAATCATGAAGGAATGGCGATCCGGATGGAATTCAGGACTCAATCATTTCACTTTTTCCCTGTGGCATCCTTGAAGGAAGCCACGGGCTCAATTATGGCCATTATAGCCCGATTGCGGCCGGCTGTCAATGAGGCATTATTGCGGATACCTTGTAGCGCGTGCTTTCAGTCAACCATATCCTCGACGGCATGGGCGATCGCCTCGTGATCGATCTTCATCAGCGCCAGCAATTCCGAGCTCTTTCCCGACCGCGGGATCTCCCTGACGTGGAGGCTGGTCACCCTGCCGACCGCCCTGGCGACGAGGCCGGCGACGGCGCCGCCGTAGTGGTCTTCGGCCACCACGACCTTGCCCCCGCATGAGGCCGCCTGCCGTGCCAGGTCGGCTGCGGGCAACGGCTGCAGCGAGTAGAGATCGATAACCCGCGCCGCGACCCCTTTGTCTTTCAGTGTGTCGTGCGCTTTCAGCGCCTCGTGCACCGTGATGCCGCAAGCCACAACCAACGCCTGGTCATGGTCCGAGCGGCGCAGAACCTTCAAGCCGCCGGCGGGGAATTCCTCGCCGCTGCCGTACAGCACCGGCGTCTTGTCGCGGGTGGTGCGCAGGTAGGAAATGCCGACGTGCCGGGCGGTTTCGCGGAGCAGCTTGGCGGTCGACGCGGCGTCGCTGGGGTAGAGGACCAGCGCCCCGGGCATGGCCAGGAACATGGAGAGGTCCTCGAGGCCCATCTGCGAGGGGCCGTCGGCACCGATGCTGACCCCGGCGTGCGAGCCGACGAACTTGATATTCGACCCTGAATACTGGGCCATGCGTATGAAATCGTGGGCACGGGAGAGGAAGGCGGCGAAGGTGGCCACGTAGGGGACGAAACCCATGGCCGACAAACCCATGGCCATGCCGGCCATGTTTTGTTCGGCGATGTAGGCCTCGAAGGAACGCCCGGGAAAGGCCTTGAAAAAATCCTCGGCCATGGTCGAATTCTTCACGTCGCCGTCGATGGCCACGACCCGCCCGTCGGCCCTGCCCAGGGCAAGCAGCGCCTTGCCGTAGGCGACGCGGGTGGAGACCATGTCATTCATGGAATAGTTGTCGGAGGGATAGTCATGAAAGGTGAACGCCGGCCGGGAGGGGGAATATGAGGACGGCAGCGCGACATCGGCCCTGCCGATCTCATCCAGGGCGGCCTGAAGCTCCTTTTCGTTCAGGGTCTTGCCATGCCAGCCCTCCTTGTCCTCCAGGAATGAAACCCCCTTGCCCTTAAACGTCCTGGCGATGACGGCCAGCGGTTTTTCGCCGAAGCCGGTCTTGTCGAACGCAGTGAGGAGCGACTGGACATCATGGCCGTTGACGACCTCGGCCTCCCAGCCGAAAGCCTGGAATTTTCTTTCGTAGGCCGCCAGGTCGTGGCCGTGGCGCGTCGGGCCCGACTGGCCCAGGCGGTTGGCGTCGACAACGACGACCAGGTTGTCGAGCCGGTATTGGGCGGCGCAGTCGGCCGCCTCCCAGACGCTCCCTTCGGCCGTCTCGCCGTCGCCCTGCAGCACGAAGACGCGGCCGGCGGCATGATCGAGCTTCTTGGCCAGGGCCATGCCGACGCCGGCGCTCAGCCCTTGCCCCAGGCTGCCTGACGCCACTTTGATCAAGGGCATGCGCGCCGTCGGGTGCCCCTCGAGCACGCTGTCGATGCGGCGCAGGGTTTCCAGCTCCCCGCGCTCGATCAGGCCGGCCTCGGCAAGAGCGGCCCACAGGATGGGCGCGGCGTGTCCCTTGGAAAGGATGAATTCATCCTCTTTTTTCATTATGGAAAAAAACAATACGCTCATGATCTCGGCCGCCGAGAGGCAGGTCGTCGGATGCCCCGACCCCACCATGGTGGTCATGCGCAGTGAATGGATCCTGAGCTTGTCGGCCATCAGTTGCAGTTGTTTAGTGCTTGCCACGCTTCCTCCTCAGCAAAAATAATTATGGATTTTCAATCGGATTGCGGCCCCGGTACGGCGGTAAGGACCCGCAGATAGCCTTCCGCGAGGGCAAAATCCAGGGAAGTGACCGTTTTTTGCAGGTTTTCCTCATTGTCCGGGACATGCCGCCCCTCCGCCAGGCATACACCCTGGTTGCGCCCCTGCTTCTTGGCCACGTACATCCCGAGATCGGCGGCCATCATGCTCTGTTCGAACGAGAGCAGGTCGGGCTGCTTGGGATAGATCGG
>JAQUQF010000326.1 GCA_028749105.1 Acidobacteriota bacterium
CCCCCGCGCTTCCCCCGCTGCCCATCGAACTCTCCACCGACGCGCTTACCATGAGGTCACTCAATCTCAAGCTCCCGGAGGGGCTGATCAACGGCCACCAGGTCACCTCGCTCGACATAGTCGGCGAGGATGACGTCATCTCAGTGCTTGTCCTGGCCTTCAAGGCCAGGCGGCTGACCTTCACTGTCAACCTGACCTAGCCACCACACAAGAAACGAAGGGCCCGGCCCAGCGCGAAATGCCTGGGCCAATTTGTGCCCAAGAAAGAAGGAGCGTACCACATGCCTATCCAAGGATTCAACGAGTCATTGCGCCCTGACCGGCTGGGCAAGATCCGCCTCGGGATGAAGGTGCCCAGCGAAAAGGACCCCAGCAAGAGCTACCCCAGAGCCACCCCATACTTCGTCGTCCCGCCCGAGGTGGCCCAGCTCTACGGCGAGAAGCCGACCGAAATCTGCCCCGTCTGGCTCCCCAGCGACAACCTGGACGACTTCATCAGCCACCACTACGAATACTGGACCCAGACCAACTCCCTGGTCTGCCGCGGCGATGGCGTGAAGGCCATGGCCAAGCTGGACATCGAGACCGGCGCCTTCGCCGACCGGACTACCGCCAACTGGGTGCGCCGGGAGATGAACTGCGGAGGCGAGGAGTGCGAGTACTACCGGCAGAAGAAGTGCCGGGCCATGATGCACTTCGACTTCCTACTCCCCGAGGTCCCGGGCATCGGCGTCTGGACGCTGACCACCGGCAGCTGGAACGGGGCCCGGAACATCCTGTCCTCCATCAAGGCGCTGCAGAACATGTGCCGGATGTTCAAGGACGGCCACATCGCCGGAATCCCGCTCACCCTGGCGCTGGCGCCTCAGGAGGTCACCCCGCCCGGAGCAGCGAAAAAGAAGATATACGTCGTCCACCTGAAGATTCCGCTGAAGTTCGGCGATGTCGCCCGGCTCGCCCAGACGCCTGTCGGCGCCCAGTTCCGTATCGCCGCCGGGCCGCTGAGTGTGGAAGAAGCGGAGAAGGACGGCATCCCGGAGGACCTGGTCGGGCCGTTCGAGGAAGGGCCCGAGCCGGCCGAGACGGCCACCCAGTCGGTGAAGACGCCGGAAGAGGTGGCGGTCGCCGAGCCGCAGCCGGCCACCCAGGTAGGGACGGCAGTGCAGGCCGCGCGCGATAGTGAGGGAGAAGTGCCGCTGAAGCCCCTGGCGGAGCCGTTGAAGCGGGGGCCGGGCAGGCCTGCCGGGAAAACGAAAACGGCCGCCGAAAGCCAGGCCGAGGCCAATGCCAGGACCGCCCAGGAAAACGCCCAGATAGCCCAGGGTGCCCCGCTGACGTCCGGGGTGGACGGTTCCCCACCCCCGGCCACCCAACCGGCCAAAATCGACGTCATGGCACTGGCCAAGGACCTGCTGGGTGAGGACGGTGTCCGGGTTTTCCTGATGCCGGAGATGGTCAGGCTCTACGGGACGACCGTGCGGCTGTCTGACCTGACCGCCGAGCAGACGGAGACGCTGGCAGTAGCGGTGCAGGAGGAGAACATCAGGAGGGGAACCGCGGCCGCAAAGGCAGCGGCCCAGCCTAGCCCTGTGAAGAGAACCCCCGCCGAGGAAGCGGCGGCCACCGCCGACCTGGTCGCCAAGGCGGCCGCGAAGGCGGCTGCCAGCAAGCGTGATCAGGAGGTCGCTGAGAGGCCGAGCACACCTGCACCTGAAACCGCGAAGGAACACACCGCACTCCGCAAGGAGTTGAACCGGAGCCTCATGGAGAGATTCAACAAGGACAAGGACGCCTGCATAGCGTGGCTCAAGGAGAACTTCCACACTACGACCAGCGAGGCCATGGGGCTCGCAGAATTGAAGGTAGCAATTGAGCGGTCAAAGGAAGCGGCCCCAGCCGGCGAATCAGAACCCACACTCTTCTAGTGTGACCGGCGACAAAATGGCGCCTCATAACGTAGAGGCGGAAGAGAGCACCCTGGGGTCCATCATAGTGGACCCCGGGGTGATGGATGAGGTTGCCCTGTTCCTGAAGCCGGGGCACTTCTTCCGAGAGCATAACGGGTGGATCTACGAGGCCATGCTGGCGCTCTACCTTCACGATGACCCCATCGACCAGGTCACCATCTGCCAGCAACTGAGCGCGGCGAACAAGTTGGAGGCTACAGGTGGGGCCGGATACTTGTCGATGCTCATCTCCCGAACCCCCACCTCCATCCATGCTATGTATTATGCCCAGATCGTGCAACGAACGTTTGTGTATCGACAACTTATGCAGGCCGGCGGCGCCATAACCCAAATCGCAGCCACCGCCAACGGCTCTGTCGCTGATGCCTTGACCCAGGCCCAAGGATTGCTGGAAAAGCTCTGGGAAGAGGCCGAACGCACCCCGCTTAACATAACGAACCTGAGGCGCATTGGCAGGGACTCGCCGATCTACCACCTGAACGTAAATGGGGTTGACATAAAGAGTGAGGCCAAGATACTCCTGGACTATAAAGCCTTCCGCCAGCAGGTGCTGGAAGCCTGTGATTTCATCCCCCCGAAGATGAAGCAGGACGAGTGGGAAGCCAGGATCAACCGGCTGCTCCAATCCATGAAAAAGGACTTAGGGCCCCCGGAGAGCTCGGAGACCCACCTGGTATGGTTCGCGGCCAGAAGTCACCTGCGGGAATGCCAAGTCGTCGATACTCACGAGGAGTTCATGGCCGGTCGAGTACTGGAGAAGAATGAGGCACTTTACATAAGAGGGGAACACTTGCTGCAGGGGGTACGCCAGCGTATGAAGAACCCCCTACTCAAGGCTCACTGGTTCTGGGATCTGATGAAGGAACACGGAGCCA
>JAQUQF010000327.1 GCA_028749105.1 Acidobacteriota bacterium
AGGTCGACCTCGGAATAAAGGTCGATCATCTCCTTCTTGAAGCGCGTGATGCGGTCCACTCGTCTCCTGCCTCCGAACGAGCAATATAAGTGAAGGGCAAAAGAAAGTCAATGGAAAGCCCCCTGCGCCGAAAGTCTTGACGCCGCGCTGGCGCATGAATGGCCGCTGGCACGGTTGACATGAGGGCGGAACATTGCTAGGATTTTTACTCTCGATCTTGCCGGGAACGGATAAGGAGGCCTTTGATGAACGCAACCGCACGCCGGGACGGGCCGGTTTTTTTCATCTTTTTATTGCTGCTGGTCGGGCTGACCGTTGCCATGATCCAGGCAAAAGAAGCTCCATCTGCTGCGACCCCTGGGGTTGGGGGCAGCTCCGCGCAGTATGCGGAAGGGGAGGTCCTGGTCAAGTTCAGCGCCGGAACGACCCCCTCTGCGGCCGCCCTCCTGGCAGCGGAGATGGAGATGGAAGAAGTGGGCGAATTCCGCTTGCTGTCCGAATCGCACCGCCGCCCCTGCGTGCTGCTGCGCTCGGCCCGGCGCTCCACCATGGAGCTGCTGGCCGCGCTGCGCAACCGGCCCGAGGTTGAGGCGTCTTCCCCCAACTATCGCCGCCGCCTGCAGCGCCTGCCCAATGATCCCAAGTACTCCAAACAATGGGGCATGGCCAAGATCAAAGCGGCGCAGGCCTGGGAGCGAAGCGTGGGGTCCAGCAACGTGGTCCTCGCCGTCATTGATACCGGCATCGATTACGGCCACGAGGACCTGGCGGCCAACATGTGGCGCAATCCGGGCGAAACGCCCGGCAATGGCGTCGATGACGACAACAACGGCTTTGTCGATGACGTCTTCGGTTACGACTTCGCCGGCGACCGCTTCGGCAACAATGACAGCGATCCCATGGACATGGACCATCACGGCACGCATGTGGCCGGCATCATGGCGGCGGTCGGCGACAACGGGACGGGCGTCTGCGGCGTCTCCTGGAATGTCCGCGTCATGGCCTTGAAGGGCTTCCGGCCCGACCTGCATATCTATGACTCCGATTGCATCGAGGCCATCGAGTACGCCGTGATGATGAAGCGTGACCATGGGGTGAACATCGTGGCCATCAATGCCTCGTTCGGCGGCGGCGGCGAGGACCAGCTCCAGAAGGATGCCATTGCCGAGGCGGGGGCCAACAACATCGCCTTCGTCTGCGCCGCGGGCAATGAGGGCGCGGACAACGACGCCACCCCCTTTTACCCGGCAGGATACGATTTGCCCGGCATCATCGCCGTGGCCGCGACCGACAAGGACGACCAGCTGGCCTCGTTCTCCAACTACGGGGCAAGCACGGTCGACCTGGCTGCGCCCGGCGAGGGGATCCTTTCCACGGTGCCGACCGGCACGGGCCAGGAGGCGTGGCTGCGCTCGGGGGATGAAACACTGGATGCCAGTCCCATGGAATTCTCGGGTTCGACCGCCGCCGCCGGGCTGAGCGCGTTGATCTACGACTGCGGTCTCGGCACGAGCGCGGCCTCCTTCCCGGCCGGGGTCAGCGGCGGCATTGCCCTGATCGAGCGCGGCAGCCTCTCCTTCGCCCAGAAGACGACCAACGCCATGGCCGCCGGCGCCGTCGGTGTGGTGATCTTCAATGACGCCCCGGGCAGTTTTTCCGGAACCCTGGGCACGGCCGGGAACTGGGTGCCGGTCGTTTCCCTTTCCCGTGAGGACGGCCTGAAAGTCAAGGCCCGGGGCACGCACGCAGTGAACCTGGCCAGCCGCGCGGGCAACTACGGCCTCGCCGACGGCACGTCGATGGCCGCCCCGCACGTTTGCGGCGCGCTGGGGCTGCTGGCCGCCCAGTTCCCGGGCGACGACATGGCCAAGCTCATCAGCCGGCTCTATTCGGGAGCCGACCGCGTCCTGGCCCTGGACGGCAAGATGAAGCTGGGGGCTCGCCTGAACCTGGCCCGCTCGCTGGTTCAGAGCCTGGTGCTGGACATGGTGGTCTCCCGCCGCCAGGTCAGTTCCTGGATGATCGAGAAGGACTATGCCGAGGTCTATTTCACCGTGGAGAAGGACCCTGGCTCGACGATCAGCGGCGAGACCTACGTCATCTATCGCAAGACCGTCGGCGGCAGTTACCAGTCGGTCAAGGAGATCGCCGCCGCCGAGCTGCAAAGCGGGGCGTACACCTATTTCGACAAGTACCTGGAACGCGGCACCCAGTACAGCTACATCGTGCAGGCGACAAGCGCCCAGGGCGAGATCATTGCCCTGTCCAACGAACAGACCATCTGAGGTGAACCCATGAAGAAAACGGCAACCGTCATCCTCCTCCTGTCGCTCTGCTCCCTCCTGCCCGCCGCCGGCGGCAAGTTCTTCGCCAGCGCCGGCGCCGCGCTGCTGGTGCCCGCGGACAGCAACTTCGCCGACCTATACGGCAAGGTCCAGTGGAGCCCGGAGATCAGGCTGGGCTACAACATGGTCCGCAATTTCTATTTTTGGATCGGCGGCAGCTTCGTTTCGGCCAGCGGCACCCTGCCGGTTCTGGGGGACGAGATCAAGGCCAGCCAGGCCTTCGTTTCCCTGGGGGCCGGCTGGGAAACGCGGCGCATGGGCCGCCTGCAGGCCGATGTCGCCGCCGCCCTGCTTATGGCCGGGTCCCGGGAAAGGGCCTTAGGGACCACGGTGAGCAAGTGGGCCCCTGGCTTGGACGTGCGGGCCGGGCTGCGCTATTTTTTGAAGAAAAACATCTTCCTTGGGGTATCCCTGGGCTATGCCGGCGCCTGGACAGCGGTCCAAACCGCGTCGGGGGAAAAGGACATCATTCTGGGCGGGCTGCGCCTGGG
>JAQUQF010000039.1 GCA_028749105.1 Acidobacteriota bacterium
TCCTGGAGCGCTTTGGCCCCCTTGACGTCCCCGAGCTGAATATCCTGCTGCGGCGCGGCAGCAATTTCGGCGGCGTCAGCTACAGCGGCCTGATCGTTTTGAACGTCGACAAGTCCTGGGCGTGCATGCCTGCCGGGAAGCAGAGGGAGAAGCGGGAAGAGTCGCCGCTGTCGATGATCGACGCCGGCACCGACCTGCTGTGCCACGAGATCGCCCACCAGTGGTGGGGCGGCCTGCTGTCCTGGAAGAACGTCAGCGACAACTGGATCACGGAAGGGCTGGCCACCTATGCCACCCTGATCTATTCCCGCGAGCGCCTGGGCGAGAAAGCCTACCGGAACATCCTCCGCCGACTGCGGCAGCAAGTGAAACGCAACGCCAGGAAAGGGGCGGCCGCCGACGGCTTCAAACTGAAACTGCAGTACGACGATCCCCGCATCTATCAGTCACTGGTCTATCTCAAGCCGGCGCTGATGCTGGCCGAAATCGCCGACCGCATCGGCGAAGCCGATCTGTGCCAGCTCCTGCGGCGCATCCTGAGCGACTGCCGCTACCGCAACCTGGGCACCAATGAGTTCCTGGTCCTGCTGAGCGGCGGCGATGCCGCCTTGCATGGGCGGCTCAGCGATTGGATATGCGGGCTGGGGCTTCCGGAAGGCGCCTAATACGACGCGGACCGACCCGGGGCGGAGGGCATCGGCTGACGGCATTGACAGCGCGGCGGATATTGGCTAAAATCCCCTCATCGTTCAATGGCCCATATCAGGAAGCATCTCGGGATCGGCCTATTTCTGGCCGTGCTGCTCTTTGCCCTCTCCTTCATCCTGTTTTTTAATTTTTCCTACATGGGGGTGCGCGACCAGACGGCGGAAAAGATCATCACCGGCAGCTTCAAGATGGTCATCCTGCTGTTCAACCTGAAGATCCTTCTGGTCTACGGCCTCGTGGCCCTGTTCATCGCCATGTTCTCCCTGCTGCTGCATCTTGAGCGCCGGCTGACGATCTTCCTTTTCCATCTGTTCGTCTGGTCCTGGTTCCTGCTGCGGGCGGTCAAGGTGTCCCCGCAGCTCTTCGTCGATGCGCTGTACTCCAAGGGAGGCGTGCTGCAGGACTTCCAGGTCTTTGTCACCGACGTCCTGCCCCTGTGGGCCGTCTACCTTGTCCTTCCCCTGGTGGTCATGCTGACCGCCTGGAGAAAGAAGCGGCTGTGGCATGGCGCGATCATCATGGCCGTGGTCGTCTTCTTCATCTTCCCGTTCAAGACTCCGGCGCTGCAGTCGAAGCACGAACCGCGGCCGGACGGGAGGCCCAACATCCTGGTCCTGGGCACCGATTCGCTGCGGCCCGATCACCTTTCCTATAACGGCTATTTCCGGCCCACGCCCAATATCGACCGCCTGCTGCAGCACGGCGCCAATTTTCTCAACGCCAAGTCGTCGCTGGCCCGAACCTTCTCCTCGTTCACCTCGGTCCTGACGTCGAATTTCCCGCCTGATCACAGGGTCCGGCACATGTTCCCCCGTCCGGAGGAGCTGAAGCTGAAGCTGCCGACCCTGGTCCAGGCCCTCAACCGCAACGGCTACGATACGGGGGTCATCAGCGATTTCGCCGGCGACATTTTCTCCCGCTTGGGCTACGGCTTCGAGCACATCCAGGCGCCGTCCCTCACGCTGCAGAATCTGATCAAGCAGCGCTGCCTGGAGTTCCATTACCTGCTTCTCAGCTTCCTGGTCAACCCCGTCGGTCGCCGGATCTTCCCGGTGATGTGGCTGATGCCGCTGAACATCGACCCCTACTACGTGACCAATGCCAGCAAGAGATTCATCCGCAACGCGGTCAAGGCCGGAAAGCCCTTCTTCATGGTGTATTTCAGTTCCAACAGCCATTTCCCCTACGGCAGCCAATACCCGTATTACCGGCGCTACGCCAGCACGTCGTACCGCGGGCCGCACAAGTACCGCAAGGTCGACATGATGAAGACCTACTCGGGCTACGACCTCAGCCGGGAGGACAAGGAGCAGATCATCGCCCTGTACGACGGCTCGGTGCGCATGTTCGACGACCAGGTGGGGGAGATGCTCGGCTACCTGAAAAAGTGCGGGCTGGACCGCGACACCATTGTCGTCCTCTTCTCCGACCACGGCGAGAGCCTCTATGAAAACGGCTTCGGCACGGGCCATGGTGATCATCTGCGCGGCCCCTATTCGACCAGCATGACCTTCGGCGTCTATTCCCCCTACGAGGACTTCGGCGGCCGGCGCATCGTTCCGACCGTGCGCGACATCGACATCGCGCCGACGCTTCTCGACCTGGTCGGCGTCACGCCCCCCGCCACGTTCAAGGGGCGCTCGCTGCTGCCGGTCATGCGCGGCGGCGAGTTCGGCGGCTACCCGGCCTACATGGAGACCGAGCTGTGGTATACGCCGGAAACGCCGTACATCAAGGACCGGGTGCGCATGGCCTACCCTGGGATCATGAAGGTCATCGAACTGGTGCCGGAGAGCGGGGAGATCGTTCTCAAGCGGGAATTCAACGACGTCGTCATCCAGGGCAAATACCGGGGCATCCAGTTGAATAACAAAAAGTACATCTACATGCCCGGCGACCGCGGCTTCCAGGAGGAATGGTACCTGGACGAGAAACCGCTGGCCCGGGAGGCGGTCCGCGATGCCGAACTGCTGGGCCTGAAGTGCAAGCTGCTGCAGCTGTTCAAAGACAAGTTCATCATCATGCGCAGCGGCAGGATCAAGGAAAGGATCGAGTAGAAGTGTTCAGCGGCCGCCCTCCGGCCCTGCGCGGTAGAAGATCCGTTCGCCCACGATGACGGGTTCGATCTTCTTCTCTTTTTCCAGGACGTCCAGGTAGCGGTGCAGCTCCTCCTCACCCTTGGCGGTCAGGGCGACGAGGTCGTCCAGCGTCAGCGGCCGGCGGCGGATGGTATTCAGCAGGCTGTTCTCCAGGTTGGAGCTGAAGGCCGGGATCTCTTCGCGGCGATGGGCGCGCTTGATGATCTCCACCGGCAGGGGGCGCCATTGCTCGCGGATCCGTTCCAGGAGGACGAAATCGGCCGACTCGACGCCGTCAAAGGCTGGCGGCCGGTCCAGCGTGTTCAGCTGGATCTTGTCGGGGCGGATGCGCCGCAGGGCTTCGTGCAAGGAGGCAATATCGGCGTCGCCGTCATTGACTCACTTGAGGATGAATTCCTCCAGCCAGATCCTGCCGGAGTATTCGCGGCGGAAGGCTTCCAGCCCGGAGATGATGGACTCCACGTCCAGCCCGCCGCAGGGCTGGTTGATGGCGGCGAAGCTCGCCTGCCGCGCCGCGTCAAGCGACGGCAGAATGATGTCGGCGCCCAGGAGCTCGCGCCGGACCTCGGGGTTGAAGAGGAGGGTGCCGTTGGTCAGGACCGCCAGGGGGGCGGCATATGCTTTTTTAATCTCGGCGATGAACCACCCAAGGTCGGAGTTCAGCGTCGGTTCCCCGGAGCCGGAAAAGGTGATGAAGTCGAGGTGGGGGATGGCGGGCAGCACGCCGGCGAGCTCGTCCAGGAGCAAGCGCGGCGGGAAGAAGCGCCGGCGCTTGAGGGTCAAGACCGTCGTGCGGCCGCACTCGCAGTACAGGCAGTCCAGGGTGCATGTCTTGTAGGGGATGATGTCCAGGCCCAGGGAGATGCCCAGGCGCCTCGACGGGACGGGGCCGAAGACGCGGCGGGTTGCCTGATCCTGATGGGTGAGCGTCATGCGGATTCAATACACATAGAAAAGGGCGCACTTGAGGTAGTCGGACTGGAACAGCGGCAGCAGCACGGCGTGATCGTAGGGCTGGCCATTCAGCGCGATCAACTTGATGCGGCGCCCGGCGTCGCGGGCGGCCTCCTGAATGGTGTCCAGAAAATCATCCTTCGACAGGAAGTGCGAGCAGGAGCAGCTGACCAGGTGACCGCCCGGGCGCACCATCTTCAGCGCCCGCAGGTTGATCTCCTTGTAGCCGCGCCGGGCCTCCTTCAGCTTGGCGCGCGACTTGACAAACGCCGGCGGGTCGAGGATGACGATGTCCTTGAGGACGCCCGCCTTGCTCATTTCCTTGAGCACTTTAATGGCGTCGTCCTGGACAAAGGACAAGCGGTCAACGGCAAATCCGTTCAGGGCGGCGTTCTCACGGGCCTGCTCCAGGTATTCGCCGGAGATCTCGAGAAACTCGACATGGGCGGCGCCGAAGCGGCAGGCGTGCAGGCCCCAGGCGCCGGCATAGGCAAAGGCGTCCAGGACCTCCTTGCCCGCGGCAATCGAGGAGAGCAGGAGGTAGTTGTCGCGCTGGTCAAGGAAGAAACCCGTCTTCTGGCTCTTGAGAAAGTCGATCCTGAACTTCAGGCCGTTGACCAGGATCGTTTTCTCTGCCGGGCGGCCGGGGGTGACCAGGCGATTGATGAGCGGCAGCCCCTCTTTCTCGCGGGCGGCTACCAGCGATTTTTCGATGCAGGCGGCGCCGGGATGCATCGCCATGATGACGGCGAACACCTCATCCTTGAAGCGCTCCATGCCGGCGGTGGTGATCTGGATGATGAAATAGTCGTCGAAGCGGTCGATGACCAGGCCGGGCAGGAAGTCGGCCTCGCCGTAGACCATGCGGTAATATGAATTTTCGGGGCGCAAAACCCGGCGCTGACGGTCGGCCTCCTCGATGCGCCGGCGCAGGAAGTCGCGGTCGATCACGGCGTCGGGGTCGTAGCTCAGCACGCGAAAGACGATGGTCGAGAGGGGATTGACGTAGCCGGTGGCGATGTACATGTCCCCGGAAGAATAAAGCCTGCAGATCTCGCCGGAGGCGAATCCTTTCAGGGAGCCGCGGATCTCGTTGTCGTAGGCCCAGAATTCGCCGTCCAGGATGCGCTTCTCCTCGTGCGGTTTCAGCTGCAGCTTCTTGTATTCCGCGGCCATGGGGTCATTATATGCGATTTCATCGTTCTTGCAAACAGCTCTCAAGGTGCCACGATCGCATTTTCCTCTATTGACTTTAAATTTCCGCAGGTGCTATTCTTAAAAACAACCAGCGCGGTTATAAAATGAAGGAAGGAGGAAAAATGAGAAAGACGGTCGGTTGGCTGCTATCATTTGCCTTCTTTTCTTTTTTTACCATGGCCAATGTGCAGGCGCAGCAGCAGGAGGATGAGCCGGACCTGTTCAACCTGAGCCTGGAAGAATTGATGAACGTGGTGGTCACGCCGGCGAAATTTCCGCAGTTCCGGGGCAATGTGACGCAAAAGATCGATGTCATCGCTGCCAGTGAGATCGAGAGCAGCGTATCGGGAAACCGCAATATATGCGAAGCGATCGCCATGCTTCCCGGCGCCTCGGTGACCGTGCTCTCGCGCAATGACGCGAACTGGGGAACCTACGGGGGCATCGGGCCCAAATACAGCACCTACATGCTCCAGGGCTTGCCGCTGGACGCGTTCGTGGATCCCATGTCGCTGGACCTGAACGCCATCGACCATATCGAGGTGCAGCGCGGCCCGGCATCGGTTTTTTATCCGAATTACCTGTCCCAAGATTTTGCCGGCAGCCAGAGCCCATTGGCCGGGACCATCAACCTGATCTTGAAGCAGAAGATCGAGAAGGACAGAACATTGTTCCAAACCTCCTATGGCTCGTACCATTCTCTGAACGGCCAGGTCTTCCATCAAAACCGCATCGGCAGACTGAATTATTTCTGCGGTTCCACGTATGAAATGTCCGATTACACCGATTACGGCATCAACGGATCATGGCTCAACATGAACAAGGATCCGGAATATAAAAAGACAAAAGTGTACGGCGGCATGACGCTGTTCGCGAAAAAAAACGAGGACCAGAAGTTCACGATCTTTTTCCATGAGACATGGCATGAGGGTGACAGCGGCCGGATCTACCAGGGCTTTGACCATCAATACGGAACGGTCAACATCGGATACGACATGGCCTTCAGTGAGCGTATCCGCATGCAGTCGCACCTGGGTGTGCGCCGCTACGACCGCAGCTGGCAGGAAAGCACGATCGGCGAACACGATTCCCTGAAATCCGAAAACGGCGTCAACCAGGTCATCGTCCCGGTCGATCTCTCGATTTCCTGGCAGCACGGGAAATCGCATTGGTTGAGCGTCGGCGCCGATTACCAGGGCGCGACGTATTGCACCTGGTCCGATCCCCTGGTCGGGCATCGCATCTTCGGAAACAAATCTTCGGCGCTGCAGAGCGGCCTGTACGCCCAGGAAGAATGGCGTCCGAATTCCAGGCTGACATTCCGGGGCGGTCTGCGGCATGCCTATGTCCAGAACCGGATCGCCTTGATCGGCGGCAGCGCTCCTGACCGCAGCCGTGAGTCATGGAGCAAGATCCTGTGGAGCATCGGCGCCCGCTATGCATGGACCTCCAGGATCGCCCTGTATGCCAATGCCGGGAGCAGCTTTGCCACTCCCGGGCTCAAATCGATCGGCGGCACCATATCGATAAACGATTGGGGAGTCGCCGGCCATGACGGCCAATTGCCGAACCCGAACCTGAAACCGGAAAGCGGCGTTGGCGTGGATGCCGGAATGGATTTCACCCTGGCGAGCGGTTTCAAGGTCGGCGTCCGCGGATTTTATACCCGGATCCGTAATGCGATCGTGGATATCGTCGTCAGTCGCAATCCTTCCCAGGCCCAGTCGATCAACACCGGTTATTCTTCATCATCCGGCTCTGAAATCGAAGTATCGCAGCGGGTCAATGAGTCGCTCTCGTGGTTCGCGAACGGAACGGTCTTGCTGACCGACATCCGCAACGACCTGGATGCGGACCAGAACCAGGTGGAGATCCCGTTCTCGCCGCAATTCGTGGCCAACTTGGGGGTGAGCTGGCAGACCTCCTTCGGTCTCATGCTGGTGCCGGCCCTCAACTACAACGATGGATTTTACGACGGAACATCCAGGACCGGGCGTGCCTTTTTCAAGCCGGGTTTTGTCCTCAACCTGTATGCCGTCCAACTCATCGCCAAAAGCGATTCGTACAGGGTGGAATGGTTCGCCCAGCTCTACAATATCACGGGCAATGATTTTGAAATGCCCTGGCAGTTCAAGAATCCCGGCTTTTCGGGAATGGCCGGCATCAAGGTGGTGTTCCCGTGACCTGCATCATGCCGGGCGCGGCCGATATCCCGGAGGCGAAATGATCGAGCGGTTCATGCGCATGAGCCGCAACTGCCAGTCGCGGCTTTGGTCCCGGCATGTTCCAGGCCGGCGATTGCAGCTTTTGCTGCTGGCTGCCGTATGGGCATGCTGGACCCTTCCTTGTGCGGGACAAACCAATGGCGGCGATCTGGAAGCGCGGGTGAAAGCAGCCTATATCTACAATTTCACGAAGTTCGTCTACTGGGGCGAGGGCATGAGCGGTGCGCCATCCAGTCCGATCACGATCTTCGTGCTGGGCTCCGATGCCGTCGGCGATCTGTTGGAAAAATTTGCCCGCACGCAGACTTCCGGGCAGCCGATCCTGGTGAAAAAAATCAGCACCGCGTCAGATCATCTCTCTTCCTGCCGATTGTTGTTCGTCAGCCGCTCGGCGGAGAAGCAACTCCCGGAAATATTCAGGCAGCTGCGGGGCACGGACGTCCTGACCGTCAGCGACATTTCCGGCTTCACGCGCCAGGGCGGCATGATCGGATTTGTCATCGAGGACGCCAGGGTGAAAATTCAGATCAATCTGCAGGCGGCGACCACCGCCGGATTGAAGATCAGCGCCAAGCTGCTTGAAATCGCCAGGATCGTCTCGAGCGAGGATTGAAATGCTGGGCATCATAAGGAAGCAGTCGATCAAAGCCAAGCTGATGCTGATCATCATGCTCACCAGCATCGTCTGCCTGCTGCTGACCGGAGCGGCCGTCGTTGTCTATGAACGCTACCATGTCACGCGCGACCTGGTGAGCGACATGAATGCGCTGGCCATGCTCATTGCCGACAGAAGCACGGCCGCCCTGACCTTCCAGGATCCCCGCCTGGCCGAGGAAAACCTGGCCGCGCTTCATGTCAAGCCGGCGGTGGTCGCCGCCTGCATTTTGAATGAAAACGGGGATGTGTTCGCCAGGTACAACACCATCGATGCCAGCGAATTCGACCTCGCCGCCGGCGGGAAAAAGCAGGGCCATCGTTTCATTCATGACCATCTGCTGCACTATGCGCCGATTTTCCTTGGCGGCAAGGAGATCGGCACCGTTTGCATCTACGCCGATCTGAAGGGATTCTACAGGCAGCGCTCCTATTTCATGCTGTTGGTGGCGATGGTGATCCTGTTCTCAAGCCTGATCGCTTTGTACCTTTCTTCGCGCCTGCAATTGCTTGTTTCCAGGCCTCTCCGCCAACTTACCGAAACCACCCAATCCATTGCCGCCAAGAAGAATTATGCGTTGCGCGCTGAAAAAAGCAGCGATGACGAAATCGGGATATTGGTGGATGCGTTCAACGGCATGCTGGAAACGATCGATGCGCAAAACCAGGAAAGGGAAAAGCTCAATGCTGAACTGGAAGAGCGCGTGGCCAAGCGCACCACTCAATTGGAGGCGGCCAACCGGGAGCTGGAGGCGTTCTCCTATTCGGTCTCCCATGATCTGCGTGCGCCCCTGCGCCACGCCAGCGGCTTCGTGGACCTGCTGCTCAAGCGCTGTCAGGCCGATCTGTCGGAAAAGGGGAGGCATTATCTGGATGCGATCGCCGATTCCGTGCGCCAGATGGGGGTGCTTATCGACGATCTGCTGCAATTTTCCCGGACCGGGCGCACGGAGCTGCGTCTGAGGGACACGAACATGAATGAGGTCCTGGCCGACGTGCGGGCGTCCCTCCGCCAGGACAATCCCGGCCGCGAAATCGAATGGATCGTGGGCGACATGCCGCGGGTATTCGGTGACGAGGCCATGCTGAAGCTGGTATGGATGAATCTGCTCAGCAATGCCGTCAAGTTCACGCGGACGAGAAAGAAGGCCATGATTGAAGTCGGCGTCCGCCCCGAAGGCGGGGAGCATGTGTTTTTTGTGCGTGACAACGGCGTGGGTTTCGACATGCAGTATGCGCACAAGCTGTTTGGGGTTTTTCAGCGCCTGCATTCCTTGGATGAATTCGAAGGGACCGGCATCGGGCTGGCCAACGTGCGGCGGATCGTCCTCCGTCACGAAGGGCGCACCTGGGCGGAATCCGAACTGGACAAGGGGACGACCATCTATTTTACGTTGCCAATTCGCAAGGAGGTGAAGCCATGAGTGATGCGAGAACGATATTGCTAGCCGAAGACAATCCCAGGGATGTCGAATTGACGCTGGAGGCCCTGGCGGAGCATAACCTGGCCAGCCAGGTTACTGTCGTTAAGGACGGCGTGGAGGCGCTGGAATATCTGCATTGCGAAGGTAAATACAAGGATCGCAGAAAAGGGAATCCGGCAGTATTGCTGCTGGATATCAAGATGCCGCGCCTGGACGGCATTGAGGTGCTCAAGGCGATCCGCAGCGATCCGGTGCTGAGAATGCTCTCGGTCGTCATGCTCACCTCATCTCGCGAGGAGCCGGATCTGAAAAAGTGCTATGAACTCGGAGTCAACGCCTATGTGGTCAAGCCGGTGGATTTTGAGGATTTCATCGAAGCGGTGAAGCAGGTCGGCGTTTTCTGGGCGGTCATCAACGAAATGCCGCCGCAAGGAGGATGAGCGCTTGGCAGCAGAAACCGCCGGCAAAATCGCGTTGCATGCCGTCATAGTGGCTCATCTGGGCTGATGGTGCTTCGTCTTGCTAGCGCCGCGTTTTATTGACTTTGCCGATTGGCCCGTGATACCCTTGCTGCAACTGGCATGAACACGGCTTTTTTCCTGCAACTGGTTTTCAATGCATCGCTGCTGCTGACCATGGCGCTCATCTACGACCTGCTCGCCTCCAGCTGGCGGGTGGGGCGGGCGTCGCTGCGGCAGGTGCCGGCCGGAGTCGTCATCGGCATCGTGGGCGTGATTGTCATGCTGGCATCCTGGAAACTGAAACAGGGGATCGTTTTTGACACCCGTTCCATCCTGCTCGCCGTTTCCGGATTGTTTTTCGGAACTGTTCCCACCATCGTAGCCATGGCGCTCTTGGCCTCCTACCGGGCCATGATCGGTGGCGCCGCGGTTGGCATGGGCATTGCGGTGATCATCAGCTCGGGCGCGATCGGCATCGCCTGGCGGCACCGGCGCCGGTTTTTTTTGGCGGATATCACC
>JAQUQF010000328.1 GCA_028749105.1 Acidobacteriota bacterium
CGGCGGCCTTCGGCAGCGCCTATATCAATGAATTCGTTCAGGGCGGCCGGGTGAAAAGGGTGTACATCCAGGCGGACGCCCCCTACCGCATGCTCCCCAAGGATCTGGAGAAAATCTATGTCAGGAATACGGGAGGAATGATGGTCCCCTTTTCTTCCTTTGCTTCCGGCCACTGGACTTCAGGTTCACCCCAGTTGAATCGTTTCAACGGATTCCCTTCCATTAATATCTGGGGAGAACCGGCACCGGGGAGGAGTTCGGGAGAGGCCATGCAGGCGATGGAAGAAGCCGTGGCTCAGTTACCCAAAGGATTTGGCTACGACTGGACCGGGCTTTCCTATCAGGAACGGATGTCGGGTTCCCAGGCTCCTCTGCTGTATGCATTTTCCATTTTCGTTATCTTCCTGTGCCTGGCGGCGCTCTATGAAAGTTGGACTATTCCTATTGCAATTTTGATGGTTTTACCTCTGGGAGTCATCGGGGGGATCATTGCATCGAGCTTGCGGGGAATGGCCAATGACGTTTATTTTCAGATCGCCTTACTCACCACGCTGGGGCTGACCACGAAAAACGCCATCCTGATCGTTCAGTTCGCCAAAGCCGGGCTGGAAAGCGGGATGGGGCTGATCGACGCCACCCTGCAGGGGGTGAAACTGCGTTTTCGTCCGATCGTCATGACCTCTCTGGCCTTCGGTTTCGGGATCCTGCCTCTGGTCATTACAACGGGCGCGGGCGCAGGCGCCCAAAATGCCATCGGTACCGGCGTCTTGGGGGGAATGATCACCGCCACCGTTCTGGTGCTGATTTTCGCGCCCCTCTTCTTTGTGTTGATTGAAAAACTTTTCGGCAGACGCAAAATGAGCGAAACCGTCAATCCGGCCGACGGCCGGCCAGCGGAGGGTCGATGATATGAAACCTTTTAAACATAGGAACAAAAGACGATTGGTTCTGATGGGGCTGATCATCGGCCTGCTTGCAGGCTGCACGCTGGCCCCGGAATACTCGCGGCCTACCGCGCCCGTTTCCGCCGCCTGGCCGACCGGCGCGGCCTACGGGGAGGAAAAAGCGGGCGCGGCGGAAAAACTGCCTTGGCGAACCCTGTTCTTCGACAGCCGGATGCGGCAGGCGATCGAAGCGGCGTTGAACCACAACCGGGATCTGCGTCTGGCGATCCTCAACGTGGAGAAAGCGCGGGCGTACTACGGCATACAACGATCCGAGTTGTGGCCGTCGGTCAATGCGGTTGGAATGGGCAGCGCGGCACGTGTTCCGGCGGACCTTTCATCGACGGGGCAGGCGTACACCAGCGAGCGGTATGACGTAAACCTCGGCGTCAGCGCCTGGGAGATCGATTTTTTCGGACGGATCCGCAGCCTGAAGGACAAGGCGCTCGAGGAGTACCTTGCCACGGAGCAGGCGCAGCGCGGCGCCCGGATTCTGATTGTTTCCTCCACGGCCCAGGCCTATCTCATGCTGGCGGCGGACCGCGAGGCCCTCAAGACGGCGACCGCGACACTGGAGGCACAGGAGGCGACCTATCGGCTGATCCGCAGGCAAGTCGATCTTGGGATCACCTCCGAACTGGATCTGAAACAGGCGGAGAGTCAAGTCGAGGCCGCCCGCGTGGATGTCGCCGGGCGGACCCGGGCAGTGGCCCAAGACGAGAACGCACTGACCCTGCTGTGCGGAGCGCCGCTGACGGCGGCCTTGCCGGCGGATCTGAACGATGTCGCTCCGCCCGGAGAGGTGTCGGCCGGCCTCTCGTCGGAAATTTTGCTGCAGCGGCCCGATGTCCTGGCGGCCGAACACCAGCTCAAGGCGGCCAACGCCAACATCGGCGCTGCCCGCGCCGCCTTCTTTCCGCGGATCTCACTGACGGCCGCCGTCGGCACCGCCAGCGCCGATCTCTCCGGTCTCTTCAAGGACGGTTCGGGGATCTGGAGCTTCGCGCCGAAAATTGCGCTCCCCATATTCGATGCGCGCACATGGTCCGCCTACGATTACACAAAGGCGGAAAGAGAAATCGCCGTGGCGCAATACGAAAAGGCCATCCAGGTCGCCTTCAAGGAAGTGGCCGATACGCTGGCCTTGCGGGGGACGGTGGAGCGGCAGATCGCGGCGCAGCAGTCCCTGGTCGACGCCGTTGCGGAGACCTACCGACTTTCCCGGGTCCGCTATGAACGCGGCCTCGACAGTTACCTGGCCGTCCTGGTCGCACAGCGTTCCCTCTATGTCGCTCAGCAGGGGCTCACCAGCCTGCTCCTCGCTCGGCTGGCCAACCGGGTGACCCTCTACAGGGTCCTCGGCGGAGACTCATGACGGATCGAAAGTCTCCCGGAAGAAGAAGGGATGGGAACCGAAATGGAGGCAACGAGACAGCAAGCAAACGACGCCGGATCGTTCAAACGGTTTTCCGCGGCCGTGAAAACCCTGTCCCGGTATGCGCTGCGGTACAACCTGCTGAGCATCGCCTATGCCATCACCCGCCTGTACTTCCTCACCATCCGGATCGAATCCGTCAACGAAGACGAGTTGGTGCGGTATCTGAAGAGGGGGAACAAGGCGATTGCCGCCATCTGGCATCAGCGGATCATCGCCTCGGTCGGCTACGCGGATCGTTTCGCCCCATTCGAACCGTCCGTCATGATCAGCGCCAGCCGCGACGGCGACTTGATTGCCGATGTCTATCGACGGATGAAGTTTCGGCCCGTGCGGGGTTCCTCCACATTGCACGGGAAGAAGGCCCTGATCGCGATGATCGAGGATCTGAGGGACAACGCCTTCGCCGTGCACGTCCTGGACGGTCCGAATGGCCCCCAAGGCGT
>JAQUQF010000329.1 GCA_028749105.1 Acidobacteriota bacterium
TGAATACAGCTGCGCACCGGATAGCCCGCCATCTGCGCGGTGACAAAGGCCTCGGCCAGGTTGTGGGCCACGGCCTCGCGGTCGGCGTAGAACAGGTTGATGGCCCCCACGGTGTAGCTTTGCACCACCATGCCGGACAACGCGGCCAGGTTCACATAGGTCAGGCTGTCCGCGCAGGACAATCCCATAATATAGTCCATCGGGCAGCCTCCTCTCCTGGCCATACGCACGGGCCACAATACACAATATGTTGTGTATATGGTAAAGGAAATCACTACATTTTGCAAGGGTTTCGATAAAATAACCGGCATTGGCCCGGGCACCGAAGGGGACACTTGGCAAGCAAAGCAAGCTTAGAGACACTGCATTCCGTTGGGGTGGCCCGGGCCCCGCGTGCCTTCGTCCCGCGGATACCTGCCCCAAGGGGCAGAGTATGATAGCCTTGTTGTTGCTTTGCAAGAAAAATGCAAAAAATCGCCGAAAAATCGCTGGTTATTCCCCGTGCGCCTATGCGTTCATGAACACCACCCGCACGCCGGGCAGCGCATTCAGCTCGCCCGCCAAGGTCTCCACCACGGCCGGCGGCGCGCTCAGCACCACGCTGATCACCGAAAGCCCCTCGCGTATGTTGGGCAGGCCCATGCGGCCCAGCACGTTGCAGCGGCCCTCGTGCAGCAGCTCGTTTATACGCCCGGTCGACTCAAAATCTTCCACAAAGATCCCCAGCAGAGAAATCGCATTTTCCATGTTTTTGCCCCCATTAAAAACAGAATAAAAAAGATTACTATATACCACCTTTATTGTACGCAACCCCGCGGCAAAAAACAAGAAAAACCCCCGCAAAAATGCCGGGATTTAAAGAGTGTTTACATTTCTGCGCGCGGGTTATTCAGGCGAAAAATGCACAGTGAAAATGCTGGGAAAACCTTGAAAAAAGAACGGCGTTGCCTTTAGCTTATCTGTTGAATCGGGCTGCTTTTTGCGGCAAGGCGAGTTTTTATGCAAGGCGACGTTCGTACTTTTGGATTTGGCCCAAAAGTACCAAAAGGCCACTGGGAACCGTTGCGATGGTTCCCAGTCCCTCCGATCGCTAAAGGTACTCTGTGCCTAAAATTCCGAAACAGTACCTTGCGTCATTCGGAATTTTTACGGCACAGGTTATTCTAAGAGCGGTCAAGGTCTAAGGTCTTCGCCCTTAACTTAAATGGCGCGGCCGGCAGTGAAACAGACATGTCGTTAGGTGCTGTTGTCTGTTTCACAGGCCGTGCGACATTCAGCGTGCGGAGGTCCGGAACCATCGCAAGGTTCCGGCCACCTTTTGTTACTTTTGGGTGGGTCCAAAAGTAAGGTCATCGCCCTGTTTTTAGCCTGTAATTCCCGCAAGCCATCGCTCGTGCTTACGCGCCCGCCCACCGCGTCGGCCTGCGGCCTCCACTGCTCAGGCGCCTTGGGGCCCTTCGCAGTGCGGTGGGTTCGCGATGTTTGCTCGCTGCACTCGCAAGCCATCGCTTGTGCTTACGCACCCGTTTTCACTAGCTTGCCCGCTGGGGCCGCTGCGTTCATGCCCGCGGGCGCCGCGGTGTCCTCCAGGCGCTCCTTGCCCACCGCCAGCATCAGCTTGTTGCGGTTCTCCTGGTTTACGAGGGTGGCGCTGGGGTCGTAGTCTATGGGGGGGATGTTGGCCTCGGGGGACACCGCGCGGATCTTGGAGATCATGCCCTTGCCCACCACGTGGTTGGGCAGGCAGCCAAAGGGCTGGGCGCACACGATGTTGGGAAAGCCGCTTTTCACCAGCTCCACCATCTCGCTGGTGAGCAGCCAGCCCTCGCCCATTTTGGCGCCCAGGCTGATGAAACCCTCGTGCAATTCCACGGTGTGCTCGAACAGGCCGGGCGCGCGCAGGTTGGGAAAGCGCCCAATGGCTTCCACCATCAGCTTTTCGCGGGTGGTGGTGAAGTCCATCACCACCTCGTACACTTTTTTCACCACGCCGCTGCCGCCGTTCAGCTTGATGTTCTCGCTGCCGTTCACGATGCAGGACTGGATGAACCCCATCAGGCCGGGCATGTTCACCTCGCACCCTTCTTCGGCCAAAAAGGCCTCCAGCCCGCTGTTGCCCAGCGGCGAATACTTCACGTAGATCTCGCCCACGATGCCCACCTTCACCCGGGGCACCGGCGTGACGGGCACGGCGGCGAAATCGGCCGCCACCTCGCCAAAGGCGCGCTTCATGTCGCGTTTGCTCACGCCGTTGCCCGCGGCAAAGCGGGCGCACAGCTCGGCCTGCCACTTGGCCACCAGTGCGTCGGTCTGGCCGGGGTTGTTCTCATAGGGGCGCACCTGGTTGGCCAGGCACATCAGCTCGTCCCCGTAGAACACGGCGGCAATGGCCTTGCGCACCATGGGCAGGGTGAACTTGAAGCCGGAGTCCTTTTCGAGGCCGGAGAAATTGAGGCTGGCCACCGGGATGCCGGGGAAACCCGCCTTCACCAGCGCCTTGCGCAGCAGGTGGATGTAGTTGGACGCGCGGCAGCCGCCGCCCGTCTGGGTGATCATCAGCGCGGTGTGCTCCAGGTCATACCGGCCGCTCTTCAGCGCGTCGATGAACTGGCCGATGACCAGCAGGGCGGGGTAGCAGGTGTCGTTGTGCACGTACTTCAGGCCCTCCTGGGCCACCTCGGGCCCGCCGTTCTCCAAAATCTCCACCTGGTAGCCGTCCTGGCGGAACACCTCGGCGATCATGATGAAGTGGGTGGGGGCCATCTGCGGGATGAGGATCTTGTGGGTGCGCTTCATCTCGGGGGTGAAACGCGGGTACTGGGGC
>JAQUQF010000330.1 GCA_028749105.1 Acidobacteriota bacterium
CCGGCAGGGAGAGGACGCCGAGCATTCCCTTGGCCAGGGTCTTGAGGATGGACGCTCCGGAGTCGGTGAGGTCCGACAAGGGACCGGTCTGCGCGTCTGAAAAAGGCAGCAGTCTGCGGAGCCAACCGAGAGCCTTCTTGAGCATTTCGAACGGATAGGTGACCGCCGACCAGATGCCTTTTCCGATGGCCACGAGAATCGCCTTGCCCGCCTCGTAGAAAGTCGTGTCGCCGGAAAGGAATCCCCGGACCGCGCCGAAGATATCGGCCAGCGTTCGGACCAGAGGCAGATTCATGAAGGTTGCAGTCAAAGCCGATGCCGCTGAAACGAAAAAACTTCCGACGGCGGAAAAGAGTCCCTTGATGAAATCCCAGACACCGACGATCACGTCCCGGGCCCAGCGGAACGGCGTGGCCAGGAAATCAAAGACCGCTCCACCGATGGCCTTGAGCCCGTCGAGCACGGAGAGGTCGCCGGTGAGCACCCGCCAGACCGTGTAAACCACCCGGGCCGCGGCGCGGAGTGCCTCGACCAAAAGCCGGACCGGCAGAAAGAACTTGTAGATGAACTTTCCCGCCTCGATGAAGGCGGTGACGATGGTCTTGCCGAGCCAAACGACCGCGCGCACGACCCATGCGACCACCGTGATGACGGCCACCATGTTGTAGATGACGAACTTGAGGAGATACGCGCCGACCTTGGCGATCACACCGAGAACCGTGCCGAGGGTCTCCCCGAGACTCCGGTAGGAGGAGGCGTCGGCGGAAGAGGCCGCCAAGCCGAAGATTTCAAGGACCGAGAAGATCGCTTTATACAGCATGCCGTAAGCCTGCATGAGCGCCCGAACCGCGGGTTCGAGAATCGCCCTGATCTTTCCGAACGCATCGGAGAAGGCCTCCCACAAGCCGGTCAAAAACTGGCGCACCCGGTAGTAGATGCGAAAGACCGTGACCACCAGTCCCATCAGCCCGGCCTGATCGAGCTTCTGCGCCAGGTCGGCCGACATGGTCCC
Organism: Acidobacteriota bacterium; assembly: GCA_028749105.1. Taxonomy (GTDB): domain Bacteria; phylum Acidobacteriota; class Aminicenantia; order UBA2199; family UBA2199; genus UBA2199. The sequence goes on from JAQUQF010000330.1 coordinate 1,013, forward strand.
GGCACCGCCGGAAAGCGAGGTGACCAGCGCCCGGATTCCCTGGAATACGAGTTGCACCTTTTCCCATGCGCCGAGGATGGTGTCCCTGATGCCGGCGAAGTTGGTCTCCCAAGCGCGTTTGAGGAGATAGACGGCGAGCACCACACCGCCGATGATCGCGACCACCGGGAGGAAATATGCGGCGAACGCGCTTCCCACACCGGCGATTGCCGCGCCCATGGCGGCAAGCCCCGCCTTGATGGCGGGGAGCATCAGGCCGATGGTCCCCGCCGCGGCGATCACTCCCCCGACGATGACCAGCACGGCACCCAGCGCCATGGACAAGGTCAGAAGGACCCTGGTCAACCCCGGCATCGAACGTGCGAGCTTCTGGAAAAACAGGACGGCCTTCGATATCCCCTGGATGATCGGTGTGACCACCGGCAGGAGCGTGCGGCCGAGGATTTCAGCGAGGTTTCCGACCTGCTGGCGCAGAAGCTGGAACTGACTGCCGATGTCCATGTTCATGGCCCGCGCCATTTCTTCGGTGACGGCGGTGCCGGTCTTCATCGCGTGTTCGATGGAGCTGATGCTGCCCTCCAGGGACTCCATCCCCTGAGACATCTGAAGCAGGAACTTCACCGCCTCGTCGGAGCCGAACGCCTTCTTGATCTGCACCTGCGCGGCGGCTTGGGTAAGGTCAGGAAATCGCGACTTGATCTCCTGGAGAATGGGGATGACCCCCTTGAGTCTCCCCGTGGAATCCACGAAGGACAGCCCCAACTGCTCACCGGCTTCCGCCGCCTTCATGATAAAAGCCTTGTAGAGTGTTCCGGCTTCCGAACCGGGCATGGTGGTCTGCAATTGTCCGAGAATGGCGAGTTGTTCCTGCAGCGGAATGTTGGAGGCTGCGGCCACCGCGCCGATGTTTTTGACGGCTTCCGCCATCTGCGCCCCGGTGGTCTTGAAGGATGCCACGGTCTGAGCCATGGCCCCGGAGAAGGCCTTGGCCCACTCCATGTCGGTCATGTCCGCCATGATCGGTTTGAAGATTCCGTACCCGGTGGTGAAGGTGCCGACCATCTCCTGGATGCTGGCCTTGGTGGCCTTGGCGGTGAGCGCGGCCATGGCGGAGAAAGTGCCCACGGCTTCGTCGCTCAAGGCGGATAGAGCAGACTTGACGTCGTAGGCCGCGCTGATGAATTCGGCCTTGCTGTAACCGGCCCAGGTATTGGTGAAGCTCTCGGAGGCGTCCTCGAGAGCGCGAAGGTCCTTGATTCCGAGCGATGCCATCTCGCCCAGGGCTTTCTGGGTCGCGGCGGTGGAGGCCACGAGTCCGACAGGCACGGCCATGAGCGCCAAGCCCGCGCCGATCATCATGGTGCCTTTCTGGATTCGGTCGAGATTGCGCGTCATGCGCTCGCTGGAGGCGGCCACCGTCGCGTCCAGCGACTGCATGGACGACTGGACCCGGCCCGCGTTCTGCGAGAACGCGTCCTTCATCGAAACGATGATGCCGAGTCCAAGATCTCCGTTCATGTGCGCCTGCGCTCCAGTTCTTCACGCTCAAAAGCGAGCTGCCGCTCCAGGGCCTCCACGAATTCGCGGCGGACCGAGAGCGGCAGCGCCCGTGTTTCCGAGAAACTCCAGTGGAGCCCGCCGTAGGCGAGAAAAAACGCGTCCCTTACAAGCGAACTCCGGGGAACAAAAAACCCGGTTCCGCCTCCAGCCGCGTGCGGATGCGCGTCCCGCAGGATTCGCAGTCGGTCTCCACGGTTGTGTCGACACCCGCGTCCACCCGCAGCATTTCCTGCCGGAGGGCGCTTC
>JAQUQF010000331.1 GCA_028749105.1 Acidobacteriota bacterium
ATTATGTTTGTATGGCAAACAAGTTTGCAAAAGCCATTATCGGAGGATGACATGAATGGTGGCGTGAATATGAAAGAGATCAAGCGAAAAACTTCGGGTTTTTTTCTGCAGGATGGCCTGACGCTCGTTATGCTCGGCTTGGCTTTGCTTCTCTTTGCCTTTTCCTGGCAACAGTTGATCGGCGAGTCGGCCCCATACGGGCTGGTTGGTATCTTTTCCGTCATTATCCTGGCAGGATTTGTCGAGTGGCTGCGCAGGCGCTACACCTATCCGCGCATCGGCTACGCGGCGCAGAGCCTGAAGATCAATCCCTTCATCCTGGTGCCCACGTTCCTGGTCATGATCGGTTTGCCCTTCTGGATCATCCTGAGCCATGGGAGCGATTCGTCATATCTTGCCGCCTGGGCCCTGTGGATTCCAGTGATCATCTGGTTCCTGATCGTAGCGCAGCTGTTCGACCTGGGGAGAAAATCCGGAGACAAACTGTATTTTCTACTGGCCTTCTTTGCTGTTGTCATTGGAACTGCCATGTCGCTTATCCGCTTCGCTTCACCCATCCAAGCCTGCGTCTTCTTCTTTTTCATGTTGGGCGGAACCAGCATTGTCGTCGGCCTGGTCAAATTCGTCCGTTTCCTGCGTATTCATCCCATCATGGATGAAGATGAAGAAAACAAGCAGCCCGAAGCCTGACCCGGACACGAGCGCGAGTGAAGTCCAATGAAAAAACAGGTATTCGCCGGACCCTTGAAAGGATTGGCCGTGATCGACAAGTTGGTGCATGAACCGGCCCGGCTGCTGATCCTGGGGTATCTGGCCGCTGTCGACAGCGCCGATTTTGTCTTTCTCCTTACGCAGTGCAATCTCAGCCGTGGCAACCTCTCTTCGCATATGACCAAGCTCGACGCGGCCGGGTATGTCCACGTAGAAAAGATTTTTGTCGATAAGATTCCCCGCACTGTTTACCGCCTCACTCATGCCGGGCGCAAGGCTTTCAAGGCTTACCTGGCGCAAATGAACCGGGTCCTGAAGCAGATTGACAAGATTTGATCTCGCAAGAGAATTTCCGGCCCTTAATTCGGACGGGGGAAAAACCGGACGCTTCAGGCGCGGTTCCGCTCTGGGGAAGAGATAGCGCTTGCCGAACCGGAACGGTGTTTTTATCCCGGTCCGCCCTTGTTTATTGGCATTTCATGTGGTATGAAATGGGGATCATGGCCTACTACGATTCACACCAGACCAAGCGCATGGAGGATGTGCACGGGGCGGAACTGGCGACCTTCTGGCGCCGGGCCGCCGCGTTTTCCCTCGACATCATCGTCATGAGCCTGCTGTACGTCGCGGTGGTCGGCTCGCTGGAGCCGCTGCTGGTTAGGATGGGCATCATGGAGCCCTCCGGGCGCATCGTCTTCTCCCTCAACCACGGCTGGTACAATGTGGCCTGGGTGGTTCTCTATTTCGGCCTGTTCACCTATTTCCTCAGGGGCCGCACGCCGGGAAAATGGCTCATGGGCATCCGCGTCGTCTCGCTGGCCCACGAGCGCATCTCCCTGTGGCATTCCGTCGAGCGCGCCCTGGGCTACGGCGCCTCCATGCTCGAGGGCGGCTTCGGCTTTTTCCAATACTTCATCCACCCCAACAAACGCACCGTGCACGACCGCATCGCCGAAACGATCGTCGTGAGAGAAAAGAGAGACCGCAAAGGCAGAAGGAAAAAGGCAAAAGGCAAAAGCGGGGAGGCGGGCGTACAAGCAAGCGGCTAGGCTGCCGCGCATCGCGCGGTTCATCAGATCGATTATTGCGGTTTTGACTTCGCCGGCCCCGGATGCTATATTTACCAGCGTTACGCAAAGGAGCCAGACATGAACTCGATCTTTCACAACCGCCATTTCATTACCGAGGACAACTGGAGCAAGAACGACCTCGACACCGTTTTTGACGTGTCGTTCGACCTGAAGAAGCGCTTCGCCCTGGGCGAGCCGCACCGGCTGCTGCCGGACAAGACGCTGTTCATGATCTTCTTCGAGCAGTCGACGCGCACGCGCAACTCGATGGAGGCGGGCATGACCCAGCTGGGCGGCCACGCCCACGACCTGACCGCCGACAAGATGCAGATCTCGCACGGCGAGTCGGCCAAGGACACGGCGATCATCCTCTCGCGCATGGGCCACGGCATCGCCTCGCGCAACTGCTTCTACGGCACGGGCAACGCCTATCTCAACGAGATGGCCAAATATTCCAAGTGCCCGATCATGAGCCTGCAGGATGACGTCTACCATCCATTCCAGGGCCTCGCCGACATGATGACCATCTTTGAGCACTTCGGCCGCGACCCGCGCGGCCTGAAGGTGACCATCTCCTGGGCCTACGCCGAGTCGCACGCCAAGCCCCTCTCGGTGCCGCAGACGCAGATCCTCCTCTTCCCGCGCTACGGCCTCGACGTCACCGTCGCCCATCCGCCCGACTTCCCGCTGAGCAAGGACATCGTGGCCAAGGCCAAGGAGAACGCCAAGGCCGGAGGCGGCCGGCTCACCTTCACCCATGACATGGACGAGGCCGTCAAGGGGGCCCAGGTGGTCATCCCCAAGAACTGGGGCGGCTTCGGCGCCTGGAGCGTCGAAGAGTACCTCAAGAACGAGGCCGAATGCAAAAAGGAGATGGCGTCGCGCCTGGCCGGGCACAAGGACTGGATCTTCGACCGCCGCCGCGCGGGGCTGGCCGACCGCAGCGTCAAGCTGATGCACGCGCTCCCCGCCGACCGCAATCGCGAGGTGACCGACGACGTGATCGACGACGAGAACATC
>JAQUQF010000040.1 GCA_028749105.1 Acidobacteriota bacterium
CGGGTTCTTGCCGGCGATGTCGGGGGAAATGGCGGTGCCCAGGGCCGAGCCCAGGCGGCCGATGCCCATGTTGATGGCCATGGCCAGGGCGAGCTCGTAGCCCTTGAACCACTTGACGACCGTGCGCGTGACCAGGACGCAGGTCGTCTCCAGGCCGACGCCGAAGAGGACGCGACCGACGATCATGGCCGTCAGCTTGGAGCCGGGCGTGGAAGCGATGATGCCGTTGGCGCCCAGGGCCATGATCACGGTGCCGAGGATGGTCACGCCGCCGAAGATGAAGGCGGTCAGGCGGATGCCCCACTTGTCCAGGATGATGCCGCCGATGATGATCATGCCGAAGACGTTGGCGAACGTGGTCATGCCGATGATGGTGCCGAACTGGCTGGAGGTGATCCCCATTTGGCTCTCCATCAGCGGCTTGAGGCCGGAGAGGAAATCCTGGAACCAATAGGTGGCGAACATCAGCACGCTCACCATGACCAGCATCAACCAGCGCGTCGGCGCCGAGTCGCGCAAGGTCCTCTTGATCGCATCTGTCATCGTCATCCTCCGATTGCGGGCCATGTTGATTTGCGGGCGGTGGAAACGTCTTCATACCATTAAATGCCAGCGGAAAGCAAGGGGGTTTGCGCCAGGGCGCGCTTTTGATTATAATCGGTGTTCCGCCCGGGATCGTACCGAGGTGCCGCCCATGCTCCTGACCGCCAAATTCCTGCTGCTGGTCGTCCTGCTCATCCTGCTGCTGCGCTGGAAGGTCGACCTCTCGCTGGCGGTCCTGCTCATCACCCTGCTCACCATTGCATTGTTCCGGGTCAACCTACTCAAGGCCGGAAGAAGCGCCTGGGAGGGGATTCGCGACCGCGAAACGCTGGAACTCTTCCTGATCATCGTCCTCGTCCAGTTTGTCGGCGCCGTGCAGAAGAGCCGGCGCATGTACGACCGCTTGATCGATTCGCTGAACACCATGATCCGCGACAAGCGCCTGGTGGCCATAGTCTCGCCGGCGATCATCGGCTTCCTGCCCATGCCGGGCGGGGCGCTGCTTTCAGCGCCTCTGGTCCAGGTCTCCACCGACAGAATGAAGCTGAAGCCGGCATTCAACGCCTTCCTCAACTTCTGGTTCCGCCACGACTGGGAGCTGATCTGGCCGCTTTACGCCGGGCTGCTCCTTTTCCAGAACATGTCGCGCATCCCCATGCGCCACATCATCCTGTTCCAGCTGCCGTTTTCCCTCCTGCATATCGCCATGGGGCTGGTCGTCTCCTTCCTCTATTTTCGCCGCCATGGCATTCGCAGGGAGCATCCCGGGCCGAGCAATGGCTTTCACGCCACGGCCCGCGACTTTTTCGCCGGCACCTGGCCCATCCTGGCCGTGATCCTGCTTTATTTCGTGAAGGTGCCGCCGCTGCTGCCCCTGCCACTGCACTGGGCGCTGCTGCTGGTCGCCGCGGCATTGAGCATTTGGAAAAAAGTTGCTCCGCGCGAGATCGGGACCATTGTTTTCGGCAGGACGACGATCCGCAGCCTGCTGGTCATCGCTGCGGTCATCGTTTTCCAGCGCGTGCTGCAGGTCTCCTCGGCGTTCGATACGCTCAAGACCATGGATATCTCGCTCGGCCTGCTCGTAGCCTTCATTTTCCTGGTCTCGTTCACTGTGGCGTTCCTGACCGGTGTCAATACGGCTTACATCGCCATCGCCTTCCCGGTGTTGCTGCCCCTAATCCAGAACCTGCCCAATTACTTTTATCTTTCTCTTTACATTTACGTCGTCGGTTTCGCCGGCATCCTGGTCTCGCCCCTGCACCTCTGCCTGGTGCTGACCAACGAGTATTTTGGCGCCTCGCTGCTCGACGTTTACCGCTACATGGCCGTGCCCATATTCATCATGATCGCCCTGGCAACAGGGCTGGCGCTGGTGTTGTGACGAACGGGTCAGGAGCGAATATTTATTCGCACCTACGGATGCGAAATCTTATTCAATGATCCCTTTTTCTTTCAGCGCCTTAAAGAGCCTCTGTACGCCCAGGCCGTCAACTAGCGCCCTGCCGGCGGCGCCCATCTGCTCGCGACCGTCGAGGGTCAGGGGTGTGATGGCGTCACGAACAGTTTGCACCGAAAAGTCGGCCAGGGAGGGAATTCTCACGCCGATCCCCTTGCCGGCCAGAGAGTCGGCGAGCGCTTCCTGCTCCTTGTCAGAGGGCATGTAGAGCGCCGGGGTGCCGACGCAGGCGGCTTCCAGCGCTTCATCTCCGGGCGGGATCAAGGACAGGTCGGCCTCGAAGTAGGCGCGGGCGGGGCTTTCGCTCCTGCCGCAGAAATGGATGCCGGGGTAGATCTTCATCAAGTTGCGCTTGTCGGCCTTTTTCAGGTTCAGCCCTGGAGCGATCTTCATTTTATAATGCAGGCGGTGCAGGGTTTCAATGACGCGGCGCAGGTCGCGGTAGGGGAGCGGGTCGCCCAGGTTGATGAAGATGTTTTTGATGTTTTTCCTGTATTTCCGCTTGGCTTTGTTGAAATGACGGAACTTGTGGTGCAGAAGCGCATTCTCCGCCTGGACGGCCGGAGAAACGACGACGTCGGCCGCCTGGAGCTGCGCCGCAGCCGAAACGATCTGGACGGTCTTGACGCCCGATTTTTTTGCCTTATCCAGCAGAATGCCGTCCTGGCCGGAAAAGGGATCGATGTCGAAGACGATGGCCCTGGCTTCGGTAATTTCGATCGTTCCCGGGTCTCTGACCAGCGAGAACAGGACGTTTTTTTCGGACAGGAACTTCATCGCTTTCTTGTCTTCCCGGCAGCAGACGAGCACCCGGTTGCGGCTCTTCAGAAGCGAAGCCAGCCAGGCGCAGCGGCGCAGGTGGCGCAGCCCGGTCTGCGGCGAAAGGTCGGCCCGGAAAACGATCATTTATCCCAGGACTTCCCGTATCTTCTCCATGGCGAAGTCGATGTCGGCCCGGGTGATGACCAGCGGCGGAGCGAAACGGATGATCCAGTCGTGCGTCTCCTTGCAGAGCAGCCCCCTGGTCTTGAGGGCGGTCGTGTACTGCCGGGCCTTGCCCGCCGATTTCTTGAGAACAATGGCGATCAGCAGTCCCTTGCCGCGCACCAGCTTGATCTTGTCCGACCTTTTCTGCAGGAGGCGCAATTGGGCCATGAAATAGTCGCCGTTCTCGGCGGCGCGCTGGGCCAGTTTCTCGTCGATCAGCACGTCGATGGCGGCCATGGCCACGGCGCAGGCCAGGGGATTGCCGCCGAAGGTGGATCCGTGGGTCCCGGGCTTGAAAACGCCGAGCACGCTCTCGTTGGCGGCCACGGCCGAGACCGGGAAAACGCCGCCCCCCAGGGCCTTGCCCATGATGATGATGTCGGGATCGACATCCTCGTACTGGTAGGCGAACAGCTTGCCGGTGCGGCAGAAGCCGGTCTGGATCTCGTCCACGGCCAGCAGGACGTTGTGTTTCTTGGCGATCTTTCCCAACCCGGCCAGGAAACCCTCCTTGGGGACCACGACACCGGCTTCGCCCTGGATGGGCTCGACCAGGATGCCGACCGTGTTCTTGTTGATGGCTTTTTCGACGGCCGGCAGATCGTCGTAGGGGACGATCTTGAAGCCCGGAGTATAGGGGCCGTAGTTGTCGTGGCCGTCGGGGTCGGTGGAAAAGGAAACGATGGTCGTGGTGCGGCCGTGGAAATTGTCGGCGAAGACGATGATCTCGGCTTTGTCGGCCTTGACCTTCTTGACCAGGTAGCCCCACTTGCGCATGGTCTTGATGGCTGTTTCCACCGCCTCGGCGCCGGTGTTCATCGGCAGGATCATCTCCTTGCCCGTGAGCTCGGCCAGCTTCCTGGCGAACAGGGGCCAGCGGTCGTTGAAGAAGGCGCGCGAGGTCAGAGTCAGGACATCGGCCTGGTCCTTCAGGGCCTTGATGACGGCCGGATGGCGGTGGCCCTGGTTGACGGCCGAATACGCGGACAGCATGTCGATGTAGCGCTTGCCTTCGGGGTCTTCCACCCAGATACCGTCGGCCTTGGAAATGACAACCTCCAGGGGATGGTAGTTATGGGCGCCGTACTTGTGTTCGATAGCCATCAATTCCTGGGAACTGTATTTTTGCATGAAATCACCTCTTTTTTGATTTAAGCCATATTGTAGCAGTTTAAATTATTCCGTCAATAGTGGCAGTTTCATCGGCCCGAGTTGATTGTTTTTAACGATTTGGCTATACTCATGGCCAGGCACAGGGAACTGCGGCCGAGGAGGGGACATGAAAGCCGAAAAGATACTGGAAAACAAGGGCAATGAGGTGTTCTCGATCCACGTTGACGCCATCGTCAGCGATGCCCTGCAGGTCATGAGCGGCAAAAACATCGGCTCCCTGATCGTCCTGGACGGAAAACAGAACGTACAGGGGATCATTTCCGAGAGGGATATCATGCGCAATTGCTACCGCAGCCAGGCCAACGTCAAGGGGCTGGCGGTCAAGGACGTCATGACGCCGCGCGAGAAGCTGATTGTGGCCAGGGCCGAGGATGACGTCAACGACCTGATGGGGGCCATGACACAGAACCACATCCGTCACATCCCGGTAGTCGACGATACGGACAAGGTCGTGGGCATGATCTCCATCGGCGACATCATCAAGGCCATGCTGAAGGACAAGGACTATCAGATCCGCCACTTGAAGGACTATATCGAGAGCAAATACCCGTTGTAATATCTGAGAATTCCGTAACGCGTGACGCGTAACGCGGGAAGAAAGAACGATTTTCGAGTAATATATAGTAGGAGAAAAATGGGAGAGGCCGGGGGCCTCTCCCACTTGGTTAGTTGCTGAATTTTTTCAGGAGTATGGAGGCGTTGGTGCCGCCGAAGCCGAACGAATTGGAAAGGGCGTAGGGGATCTCCCTGGCGACGCCCTGGTTGGGAGTGTAGTTGAGGTCGCAGTCGGGGTCGGGGGTATCGTAGTTGATGGTCGGCGGGATGAAGGAGTGGGTGATGGCCAGCGCAGTGAAGGCGGCCTCGGCGCTGCCCGTGGCGCCCAGCATGTGCCCGGTCATGGACTTGGTCGAGCTGATCGCCAGCTTGGACGCGTATTCGCCGAACAGGCGCTTGATGGCAAGCGTTTCCAGCTTGTCGTTAAGTTCGGTCGAGGTGCCGTGGGCGTTGATGTACACGATGTCTTCCGGCTTGAGTCCGGCGTCGGCCACGGCGTTTCTCATGGCCCGGTAGGCGCCGTCGGCTTCGGGATCGGGGGCGGTCATGTGGAACGCGTCGCTGGTGAAGCCGTAGCCGGCGACCTCGGCGTAGATGCGCGCCCCGCGTTGGCGGGCGTGCTCCAGGGATTCCAGCATCAGCAATGCCGAGCCCTCGGCGATGACGAAACCGTCCCGGCCTTTGTCAAAAGGCCGGCAGGCCTTTTCGGGCTGGTCGTTGCGTGTGGAAAGGGCGCGCATGGCGGTAAACCCGGCCACGCCCAGAGGGGTGATGGGATACTCGGCGCCGCCGGCGATCATGATGTCGGCTTCGCCGCGTTGGATGATGCGCGTGGAGTCGCCGATGGCGTGGGTGCCGGTGGCGCAGGCGGTGCAATTGGCCAGGTTGGGGCCTTTGAAGCCGAATTTGATGGAAACCTGGCCGGCGGCCAGGTTGGCAATGCAGGCTGGCAGGAAGAAGGGTGAGATGCGGTCGGGCCCCTTTTGCATCAGGACTTCCTTGTTGACCTCGATGGTATGAATGCCGCCGATGCCAGACCCGATATACACACCGGCCCGCTCCTTGTCGATTGTGCCCAGATCCAGCCCCGAGTCCTTGACCGCCTCGTCGGAAGCGATCAGGGCGAACTGGATGAAGGGGTCGAATTTCCTGACCTCCTTCCTGTCGAAGTACTGGTTGGCGTCGTAGTTTTTCACCTCGCCGGCAATGCGGCTGGCGTGGTGCTGGGCATCGAAACGGGTGATGGGGCCGATGCCGCTGCGCCCGGAGCGGATATTGTCCCAGTTCTCTTCCCTGTTCTTGCCGGTGGGCGTGATCATTCCGATGCCGGTGACGACTACCCGGCGCAAAGGTATCGTTTTGCTTATAAAGGGGTCCATAGTTAAAAAATCGGGTTACTGGGCTTTTTTCAGGACGTATTCGACGGCCGATCCCACGGTCGTCAGCTTTTCGGCCTCTTCTTCGGGAATCTTGAGCTCGAATTCGTCCTCCAGGGCCATGATCAGCTCGACCTGGTCCAGGGAATCGGCGCCCAGATCCTCAACGAACTTGGCTTCCTCGGTCACCTGGTCCTCGCCGACATTCAGCTTTTCGGCCACCACGGCTTTAACCTTGCTCAGGACTTCTTCTTTCTTCATGTTTTCCTCCTTGGATTTTAAATCAACAGTCCGCCGGAAACGTTCAAAACGGTTCCAGTTATATATTGAGCGGCAGGCGATGCCAGAAAATAGACGGCTTCTGCTACATCTTCCGGGGTGCCCGCTCTTTTGAGTGCAATCTGCGCAACGTACGCTTCCTTGACATTTTCCGGGAGTTTTTCGGTCATCTCGGTCAGGATGAAGCCCGGGGCGACGGCATTGACCGTGATGTTGCGGCCGCCGAGCTCACGCGCCATGGACTTGGTCAGGGCGATGACGCCGGCCTTGGAGGCGGCATAATTGGCTTGACCGGCGGTCCCCAGAATGCCGCTGACCGAGGCCAGATTAACAATGCGGCCGAAGCGCTTTTTCATCATCTCCTTGGCGGCGAAGTGCGAGCAGAGGAATGTCCCCTTGAGGTTGACGTCCAGGACCAGGTCCCAGTCTCCCTCGCCCATGCGGATGGAGAGGTTGTCGCGGGTGATGCCGGCATTATTGACCAGGATTTCGACCGAGCCGAAAGCAGCGACAGCCTGCTTGACCAGCGCCTCGGCGTCCTGGCTGCTGGAAACGTCGGTGCGGACGGCCATGGCGCGCACGCCCATGCCTTCGATCTCGCGGGCGGTCTTTTCGGCTTCCTCGCCCATGATGTCGGAAATTACCAGGTTGGCTCCTTCCCTTGCCAAGCGTCGGGCAATGGCCTTGCCGATGCCGCGCCCCGCGCCGGTGACGATGGCGTTGAGGCCAGGTTCAGACATATTTCAGCTCCTTGAGGGTTTCCTGCATCCTGCCGATCTCCCGAGAGATCTTGTCCAGCACCTTTTCGGTCACGGAGCGGTAGCTGAGGGAGATGGCGTTCTTGATGGCCTTGGCGTTGGAGCCGCCGTGGCCGATGATGACGATGCCGTTGACGCCCAGCAGCAGGGCTCCGCCGTATTCGGAATAATCCAGCTTCTTCTTGATGCGCTTCAGCGAGTGTTTCAGGAAGAAAAAGCCGATCTTGGAGAATATGTTGGACATGATCTCGCGCTTCAGCATGGAGAGCATGACCTCCACCACCCCCTCGGAAACCTTCAGTGTGACGTTGCCGGTGAAGCCGTCGGTGACGATCAGGTCGGCCTCGCCGATGTAGACGTCGCGGCCTTCCACGTTGCCGATGAAGTTGATGTCCAGCTGCTTGAGAAGATTGTAGGTGGATTTGGCCAGCTCGTTGCCCTTGACCTCCTCCTCGCCGATGTTCATCAGGCCAATGCGCGGATTCTTGATGCCGACGATGTTTTCCAAGTAGATCTTGCCCATCAGGGCGAATTCGACCAGGTTGTGAGGCTTGGAATCGGTGTTGGCGCCGACATCGACCAGTAGGGAGCTGCCCTTCAGTGTGGGCAGCATGATGGCCAGGGCCGGGCGGTCGACGTTTTTCATGGAGCCCAGCCCGTTCTTGGCCAGGGCCATGACCGCCCCAGTGTTGCCGGCCGATACCATGGCCATTGCCTTGCCGTTCTTGACCAGGTCGATCGCCTTCTTGATCGAGGTCTGCTCGCGCTTGCGCCAGTAGGAGAGGAACTGCTCCTTCATGGAGATCTCCTCCAGGGCATCGACGATCTCCAGCCGGTCAAGCCTGACATTGCGGTACTTTTTCAATTCCTTCTGGATCTCTTTTTCCTTGCCGACCAGCACGATCTTGTAATTTTCGTCGCGACTGTTCTCGCGGATGTAATCCACCACGCCCTCGATGACGACGGCGGGGGCGTGATCGCCGCCCATGGCGTCAACCGCTATGCGGACGGGACTCATGCCGCTCAGGCTTCGCTGCCCTTGACGATCTGCTTGCCCTGGTAGAAGCCGCAGTTGCCGCAGATGCGGTGGGGAAGCTTGGGTTCGTTGCACTTGGGGCAGACGGAAAGCCCCACGACCTTCAGGGAGTCGTGGGTCCGGCGTTTATTTTTCCGGGAATGGGAATGCCTGCGCTTCGGCTGGGCCATGTTTCACCTCTTCACTTTTTCGAACAGGAATTTTATTTCATTCTTCGCTTGGTCGCAGGGGCAGGCGCCGCGGTTCAGGTTGGCGCCGCAGCCGGGGCAGATGCCCTTGCACTCGGCTTTGCAGACCGGTTTGAAGGGAATGAACAGGTTGACCTGCTCGACCAGGATCTTTTCCACGTCGATCTGGTCGTTCTCGTAGAAGATGTATTCCAGGTCCTCATCCTCGAGGGCGGTGCTGCGCGGATCGACCATGTCCTTGGGGAACAGGATGATGTCGAAGCGGGAATTGATCTTGAGCTCGAACGGCTCCAGGCAGCGGGCGCAGTCCAGGGAGATGATGGTCTTGATCTGGCCCTGGGCCTGGATGCGCTGGTCCTGGCGCTTGAAAAAGATCTGGAACTGGACGCTTTCGAGGAAACAACTCCCTTCCTCGAGCAGGTGGGCGTTGTCGATATCGATGGTATCGTTCAGCGCATAGCCCTTATCGGAAATCTTATTAATGTTTATTATCATAATGCCAAGCCTTATCCGGGTTTTTCCTCGATAAGGGCCTTTTTATAGCATACTTCCCGCCTCGTGTCAACAGAATGGAGCGGTTCTTATACGCGGCAATTCTTGACTGGATGCGGAAAAGACGCTACACTTTCGGTCAGGATGAGCACAATGAGAATTTTGCCCGAGGCGGGACCCCGCGACTTCCAACGCGCGGCCGAGGTCCTGTTCAGCAAAGGCTGGGCGGAAGCCAGCGCCGGCAACATGTCATTGCGCCTCGCCGAAGGGACCCCCGCTTTGCGTGCACTGGATTCACGTCCCGGGCCGGTCCTGGAATGCGCGGTGGACATGGCCTTCCTGGCCGGGGAGCAGTTCCTGGTCACAGCCAGCGGCAGCCGCATGCGCGAACTTGCCGCCGATCCCGTCAATGGCCTCTGCCTGGTCGAGGTCCTTGACCGCAGGCGGTATCGCGTCATCGCCGGAGCCGGCCGGCCGACAAGCGAATGGGCCACCCACGCGGGGCTGCATTCCCTTTTCAAGGAGAGCGGCAGCCCTGAGAGGGCCATCCTCCACTGCCACCCGCTCAACCTGATCGCCCTGAGTCACGTCTTCCACTCTGAAAAAGAGATGAACGGCCGCATTTCCCGCATGCACCATGAAACGCTCCTGTTCGTCCCCGAAATGCTCGGGCTGGTGCGCTACGCCGTTACCGGCTCACTGGACCTGGCCAAGGCCACAAGAGAAAAGATGAAGAAATTCCGCATAGCCTTGTGGGACAAGCACGGCGTCATCGCCTCGGGCCGGGACCTGGACGAGGCGCTGGATCGCGTCGAGATGGTGGAAAAGGCGGCGGCCGTCTACCTGCGGCTGAAAAGCGCCGGACTGGAACCGGAAGGCCTGAGCGACGACCAGGTCGAGGCAACGCTTCGTAGTATGGAAAAATGAAACGGCACCGCTTCGACTTGCTGATCGCCCTGCTGGCCGCGTTTTTGCTGCCGGTCCTGAAGATGCCCGCTGAGGGGAGGGCCGGGGCTTCCTACCGGCTGGAATATTCGATCCGTGGCAGCGCGATCTCGCGGCTGCTGTTCATTTTTCCGCTGCGCGTATTTTATGAAGCCTCGGCGGCCGTCGACCTGACGGCCATTTCCCATGACGACGGCGCCCTCGGCTTTTCCTTCGCCAGGGTCCCGCGGACATGCTTTGTCCTGAGGACGCTGGGTTTTTCCGGCAAGACCCTGGCGCTGCTGACCGTTGGCGCGGACGCGGACGGTACCGAGGCGTTTTCCG
>JAQUQF010000041.1 GCA_028749105.1 Acidobacteriota bacterium
GGCGTCCTGCCGCTCAGGCAAGCGGGGTTCGGCATCACCGCCCCCTATTCCCTGAAACACTGGGTCGGTGCCTTTTCAGCCGGGTTCCGCCTGGAATAAACTCCCATGGCATGCCGCCCTGGGCATCCCGAAACTGAAAAAACGACGGCAAACAGCCGGGCGAACTTTTTGCCCGTTTTTTCGTTCTTATAACAAGGAGCACAGCCATGAACCATGCGCGCACCATTTTTGGACTTTTGATCATGATCTTCATCGCCGTCCCCGTCCTTTTCGGCATCATCTGGGCCGTGGGCTTCACCCAGGCCGTTGTCTCGCCAAAAACGCTCGCGGAGCTCCCCGACGAGATCATCGCCGAGGTTCCGGGGCTGCTGGACGGGATGATGCTGGCTGCCCATGACCAGGATTCCGACATGGACTATGCGACCCGGACTTGGCTGAACGCCGTCGCCGCAGCCGGAATCACCCCGAAGCAGGTACTGAAAGAGACCGGGCTGGAAAGCTGGCTGCAAAAAGAACTGACCGGGTCGCTCGCCTCGCTTGGCGAGATCATGAACGGCAAGAGGCACGAGCGCGCCGTCTGGCTCGACATGAAACCGCTGAAATCGGCATTCAGCCACCCGGCTATGGAGAATTGGCTGACGCGGGTGCTGGAAAATCTTCCGCCCTGCTCCGCGGGCGAGGAGGAAGCATGGGCGCGGGTCCTGAGCACCCGGGGCGACTACGATTCACTCCCCCCCTGCCGCCCCAGGGCGACACAGGGGAGCGCCGTGGCCGCAATCATCCGCGACCGCGTCGCCCGCGATATCCCCGACCGGGTCAATATCATGGAAAACTCCGACTTCCCCCGTGGAAATTTCAACATGGCCAGGACAGTCACATCGTTCGCCTACCTGTTGTTCTTGATCCCGGCCGTGTTCATCCTTCTGGGCGCATTGGTCGGGGCGCGCAGCAAATCCCATTTCTTCCGCTGGAGCGGCGCCGCGACAATGGCGGGCGGCGGGCTGGTCCTGGCGCTTTCGTCGCTGGCCAAGGGGGTTGTCCCCTGGGCCCTGCGCATCGGCCCGCTGGAACACCCCTCACAGTGGGCCCACTGGCAGGGCGTTTTTGCCGACCACGCGGAAGGGCTGGCCCTTGTGGTCTCGCGCCACTTCATGTCGCCGGTGATCACGGTAGCCGGCGGCGTGTGCGTTGTCGGGCTGCTGCTCTTTGCCTTCTCCTTCACCTTTTCCGGGGAACGCACCACATAGGATCCGCTCGCGGCCGAATCCGCCGGCTGCGGCCTGGGCAACGGTTGAAAATTTTTTTGATTGCCCTATAATGGGGGGATGAAAAAGTCCCGCTTTGTCGCCATCTTCGTGCTACTGGCGGCGCTACCCCTGGCGGCAGTCTCGATCTCCCCGCTGCCCTACGGCATCAACGTGCACCTGGCGCAGGACAATGCCCTGACCAAGGTCAAGGAGGCCGGCATCGCCTGGGTGCGCATCGACATCGACTGGAGCATAATCGAGGCCAGCAAGGGGAGCTGCAATTACGCCGACGTCGACCGCGTGGTCAATTACGCCGCGGCCAACGCTCTTTCGGTCTACGCTTCCATCGGCAGCACCCCGGGCTGGGCCAACGACAAGATGGGGAAAACATTTCCGGCCAGCGACATGGCGGATTGGAAGGACTTCGTAACCCGCACCATCAACCGCTACAAAAGCAAGGTCAAGTACTGGGGGATATGGAACGAACCCAACCTGAAACTGTTCTTTGCCCTGGGAAAGGACAAGTTCGTCCAGCAGGTGCTGATTCCCGGGATCCAGGCCATCCGCAGCGCCGACCCGTCCGCGTTCATCGTCGGCCCCGAGTTGAGCCACAAGACTGAAACCGGCTCGGAATGGTATTTCTGGATGAAGTATATCCTGGACAATGCCGGAAGCCAGCTGGACATCATTTCCCACCATATTTACGAGGACCTTGGGGTCTACTTCATCTACGATCTTCTTGAAGAGGGGGATGGATTCATCCCGTCGGTCAGGAGTATCATCGAGGAATCGGGGCAGGGAGGCAAACCCTTCTGGATCACCGAGACCGGTTGGCACACGAACAAATACTCGGAGACCATGCAGGCCAACCGCTATTTGGACATGCTATACGCCAGCGCCCGCAAGAATTACCCGCACAAGGTCTTCTTTTACGAGATCATCGACGACTTTCATCCGGGAGTCGAGCCCTTCGGCATCCTGCACAGCAATATGGAGATCAAGCCGGCCTACAATACCTACAAGGACTATATCGCCGGTTTGCTGCCCGACCCCGGCAACCCCGACGACGGCAAGGTCAACAAAAAATGTTATGCCGAACAGGCAGCGGGCAACGGCGCCCCGACCTCCCATAATCCCGCACTGCGGGCCATGTTCCGCATCAGGGATTTTCTGCGCGGCTATTCGGCCAGCGCCAGCGACACCGTGGATATCTACTATCAATGGAACCAGGAGTTCCAGGCGATCGCCCTGGCCGATTCCCGTGTTTTCAACCTGGGCCGGGAGATCATGAAGCAGGCGACGGCCTTGCTGGAGGGAAACACCTGGGACGCAATGGAACAACCGCTTCCCATGCCGTTGTACAATAATGCCCGGGCGTTGCTGGCGATATTGAAGAGCGATTACGCGGAGTCCCCCCTGGCCCCCATAATCCAGCTGGCCGACAGGCACCTGTCTGCGAGCGGCATGGCGCCCCTGCATGACCTGCTGGAGTTCTACCTGAAAGCGGACATTCGGGATCCCGAAGCCCCCTGAATGCCTTTTTTCGCCGACTTTCACGTTCATTCCCGCTATTCGCGCGGAACGTCGCCGGCCCTGGACCTTAACGAACTGGATCGTTGGGCCAAGATCAAGGGGCTTACCGTTGTGGGCAGCGGGGATTTCACCCATCCCCTCTGGTTCCAGAGCATCAAAAAATCCCTGACAGAAACCGTCCCCGGGCTGTTCTGTTTGAAAAAAAATCGCTCCACGGTGCATTTTATCCTGAGTTCGGAAGTCTCCCTGATTTTCAAAAAGGACGGCCGGGTGCGAAAGGTCCATCTTCTCATCCTGGCGCCCTCCCTGGACGCGGTGGAAAAAATCAATGCCAGCCTGGGCCGGCGCTTCAATCTACGCGCCGACGGCCGCCCCATCCTGGGCGCGGCGGTCCGCGACCTGAGCGCTGAAATGCTGGCTATCGATGATCGCGTCATGATCATTCCAGCCCATATCTGGACCCCCTGGTTCTCCCTGCTGGGGTCCAGATCGGGCTTCGACAGCCTGGAAGAATGCTTCGAAGATTATTCGCCATACATCCATGCCGTGGAAACGGGATTGTCGGCCGATCCCCCCATGCTGTCCAAGGTGACGTCACTGAAGCGCTACACGATCCTGTCCAATTCCGACGCCCACTCCGCTCCGAACCTGGGCCGGGAAGCCAATGAATTCGAATGCCCGTTACGCTATGACGGCATCGCCCAGGCCATTCGCAGCGGCAAAATTGTCCGCACCATTGAATTTTTCCCCGAAGAAGGCAAATATCATTATGACGGCCACCGTCTTTGCGGCGTATCCCTGCCCCCGGCCGAAACCCGGAAGCTGGGCGGAATATGTCCGGCCTGCGGCAAGCCCCTGACCCTGGGGGTGCTGTATCGGGCCGATGAACTCGCCGACCGGAAAGCGGAAGGCATGGTTCCTTTTAGCTACCAGATACCCCTGAAGCAGATCCTGTCCCAAATAATGAAAAGCGGAGAAAATTCCAAAAAGGTCAGCCGCCACTATTTTTCACTGATCGATCGCCTGGGCCCGGAATTCAATATTCTGCAGGACCTGACGATCCGGGAGATTTCCAAGACCGATGAACGGCTGGCCGTTGCCATTCAGGCCATGCGCGAGAACCGTGTCCGCCGCGTTCCGGGTTACGACGGGGTTTACGGGAAGATCGTCCTGGATCTTTCCCTGGCGCCAACAGATTGACTTTTTCATCGGAACATACTATTGTTTTTTTTAAACAAGACTTGGGAGGAAAAATGAAACAAATGGAAAAAACCGCACGGTTGATCGTGACCGTTGCCCTGATCGTGTTGGCGAGCACCTCTCTGTCAGCCAACGGCTTGAATCTCAACGGCCTCGGCTCCAAAGCCATCGCCATGGGCGGCGCCTTCATCGGCCAGGCCGACGACTACAGCGCCATCTTCTGGAACCCGGCCGGTCTGACCCAGATGAAGAACGCCGGCTTCTCGCTGTTCATCACCGACCTGATCCCCAGCGGCACCTACACCTTCCCCATCTACGGCATCGACGCCAAGACCAAGTCGGCCATGTATCCTTCCGGCGCCCTCGGTTATTTCAAACCCATCAACGACAAGCTCGTGATCGGCATTTCCGCCTACGTGCCGTCGGGGACAGGCGCCAAATGGGACGGCGAGGAGCTGAAGCTCCTGTCGAAGGGCGCCGTGTACAAATGGGAGAGCTTCATGGCCGTGATCTCCGTCTCCCCGGTCATTGCCTACAAGGTCAGCGACACGTTTTCCCTGGGCGCAACCCTCAACCTGGACTATGGCATGATGAAGATCAAGCGCCCCGGCGTCGGTCAGTACACCGAGGACCTCAGCGGCTTCGCCTTCGGGGCCACCATCGGCGCCCTCTTCATGCCCATCGACCGCCTGGGCGTCGGCCTGACCCTGCGCACGCCAACCAAGGTCAAGTTCAGCGGCGATGCCGAAATGGCCAGCGCTTCGGCTTACGGGCTGGCCACGACCTCAGACGCGGAGCGTGAAGCGACATGGCCGTTGTGGTTAGGGCTGGGGATCTCGTTCAAGGCGACCGACAAACTGACCTTGAACGCGGACGCCCAGTACACCAACTGGAAGAAGATCGATACCATCGGCATCACCTATGACGATGCCGTCTGGCAGTCCATGAAATCCCACCCCCTGCTGGGCGCCGCCTTCAACAACGACTTCGTGCTGAACTGGAAAAATGCCACCCAGCTGCGCTTCGGAGCCGAGTACGCCGTTTCCGAGAAGCTGGCCCTGCGCGCCGGCTACTATTACGACCCCTCGCCATCACCGGCCGAAACCCTCAACATCCTCCTGCCCGAGGTCACCTACAACGTCATTACCGCCGGCCTGGGCTACAAGGCCGAGAAGCTGGCCATCGACTTTTGCCTGGAATACCTCATGGGCAAGGACCAGGAATCGCCCCTTTCGGGCAAAATGCCGGGCACGCACGGCATGAGCATCCTGGTGCCCAACATCGCATTCTCCTATCGCTTCTAAAGACCGCAAAACCGCTTGAACAGGGCGGGGGGCGCCGGCCGGCACTCCCCGCTTTACTTGATTCCGGCCGGGAAAATCCCTCCCGGTCATGGGCCGTATTGAAAAACCAAGCAAAAAATAGTAAAATGGACTATCATTCAACTCACTGCCAATTAGGAGACCAAACATGACAGAAGAAAAAAAATCGAGCCACGAGAGCCCGGCGGATAAATCCCAAGCCAAAAAAAAGCCCGCCGCGGCCCATGATCATAAGGACGCCAAGGCGGCGCCCCGCGCCCAGGAGCCCCGCGGCGAGGTGCCGGCGATCCGGCCGGGGGACGAGATGAAAGTGTTCTACCGCGTCATCGAAGCCGGCAAGGAACGGATCCAGACCTATGAAGGCACCGTGATCGCGATCAAAAACGCCGGCGCCTCCAAGAGCATCACCGTGCGCAAGAACTCGTTCGGGGTGGCCGTGGAGAGGATATTCCCGCTGAATTCCAAGCTGATCCAGAAGATCGAGATCAAAAAGCACACGAAGGTCCGCAGGGCAAAACTGTTTTACCTGAGGAAGCTCAAAGGCAAGGCCTCCCGCCTGAAAGAACTGAGGTAATGGCAGATTTTGCCATCGAGTCCGACCTGCTCAAGAACGATCATCGTTTCATTTGCGGCCTCGATGAAGTGGGCCGCGGTTGCCTGTTCGGCCCTGTTGTCGCCGGGGCCGTCATCCTTGACCCGGCGCGGCTGAACCGCGAGTACGACGACTCGAAGAAGCTTTCCCCGAAGCGGCGGCTGCGGCTGGCCCGGGATATCTATGAAAAGGCGCTGGCCTATTCCATCGGCTGGTGCTGGAACGACGAGATCGACCGCGGCAACATCCTCGAGGCGACCAAGCACGCCATGCGCCAGGCTTTTGGCCGCCTGCAGATCAAGCCCGACTGCGTGCTGATCGACGCCATCCCCCCTGATTTTCTGCCGGTCAGCGGCCGGGCCCTGGTCCATGGAGACCGCAAAAGCCTGTCCATCGCCGCCGCTTCGATCATCGCCAAGGTTTTCCGGGATCAGCTTGTTGAAAAACTCTCCCTTTTTTTCCCCGCTTACGACCTGGCCCAAAACAAGGGCTATCCTACACAAAAACATAGGAATATGATATCATGGCATGGGAAGACAATCTTTCACAGAAAGAGCTTTAAACTGAAACATGGCAGTTGACAACCGATTGAAGACGCTGCAGCTGGCGGACAAGCTGTTCAAGCAGGGGAAGATCGAAGCCGCCATAAAGGAATACCAGAAGATCATCGAGGTGAAGCCTGATGATCTCGAGGTGCGCCGCATCATGGGCGACCTTTTTCTCAAGATCAACAAGCTCCCGGAAGCATTCAAGCAGTTCGAATGGATATCGGACTTCTACCTGAAGGAAGGCTTTTTCACCAAAGCCATCGCCATGTACAAGCGGATCACCCGCCTCGATCCCCAGAACGAGTCGATCTCGTTCAAGCTGGCCGACCTCTATTCCAAACAGGGTCTCACCATCGAGGCCAAACAGATCTACCTGGAGCTGGCTGAGGAATACAAGCGGCAGAACAACCAGAAAAAAGCCCTGGGCATCTACAAGAAGATCCTGGAAATGGACCGCGGCAACATCAAGATGCGCGTCCTGCTGGCAGACAACTACCTGCGCGAGGGGATGAAGGAGGAGGCCGTCAGCGAGTACCTTACCAGCAGCGACATCCTGATCAAGAAGAAGGAGTATCCCCAGGCCGAGGAACTCCTGATGCAGACCTACGGCAAGGTCAAGCACCTGAAGGTCTTCGAAAAGCTGATTTCCTGCTACATCACCCAAGGCAACAGCAGCAAGGCCATCCAGATGCTGCGCAACCTGGGGGACGAGATTTTCAAGCACCTGGACCTGTTGAAAATGCTCGGCGAACTGTACTTCAAGAGCAACCTCATCGAGGAGGCCGAGCAGGTATACAAGAAAATCGCCGAGATCGACCCCAACGAGACCGAAGTGATCATGAGGCTCGGCAAGGTCTACCTGCAGCGTGAGGAGATCGACAAGGCGTTCCAGATCTTTCTGCCCACGATCAACCATTACATCGAGAAGGAAAAGTACGACGAAGCAAATTCGCTGCTGCGCTTCATCATCACCTCGAACAACACGTACCTGCCAGCCTTGAACAAGCTGGCGGAGATCTTCAAGGCGACCAAGAAGACCAGCAGCTTGATCGCCCTGTACGAGTCCCTGCTGCCGATCTACGAGCAGCGCAACATGAAGTCGGAGCTGATCGCCGTCCTGAATGAACTGATCGAGATGTCGGATTCGCCCTTCGCCTACCAGGAGCAGCTCGGCCGCCTGACCGGGGAACCGGCGGCTCAGGACGAAGAGAACAAGCAGGAGCGGGAATTCATCGCCTTCCAGCTGAACAACGCCGACCAGGCCCTGAAAAGCAACAACTTCAAGCGGGCGGCCGAACTCCTGAAGACGGCCCAGAACGCCTTCCCGAACAACATCGACATCCGTGTCAAGCTGTTCGACGTGTACCAGATGAGCAACGACATCGAGTCTCTTCTCAGCGAGGGAATCGAGCTCCTGAAGGTCTACAAGCGGGAGAATCGCGACGACGACTACAAACTCCTGCTCGAAAAGCTGACCAAGCTGAAGCCCAGCGATGAGCGGCTGCTCGACCTGAGCGGCCATGAGCGGACCAACATCGAGATCGACTTCGACCACGCCGAGATGATCGAGCAAATGCAGGAGCTGCGGCAGCCCGGAATCGGCGAGGTGGACTTCGATGTCGCCAAGGCGGAGGAGGATGTATTCCTGCTCAAAGGCGAGGACAGCCTGCAGATGAAGACCGATGCCGAGAGCCGGAAGGGCCTCACCTCCCACCTGGCCGAGCTCGACTTTTACATCAGCGAGGGCTTTTTCAGCAACGCGGAAAAAGCGCTGGACCGGCTGCAGAAGGAGTATCCGGAAAGCCGGGAGATCCATTCCCGTCTGGCCCGGATCAAGAAGGCCCGGGAAGTTCAGCCGGAAAAAACCGACTCCATCCACGTTAAGCCCGAGAAGACCGGTCAGATCGAGATTCAGTCCTCGATCGCCCAGGAAAGCGACACGCTGCAGAAGTTCGAGGACTCCAAGATCGAGATCAGGCTCGACAGTTTGCTGAGCAAGCCCGAGGAGAAGATCGCATCCAGCGACTTCGCCGAGATAGACGACCTGCAGTTCGATATTGAGATGGAGGAGCCGGAGGGCAGGGAAGCGGCGCCGCTGATCGAGATCGATCAGGAGCAGATCATCCAGGCGCCGACCCCCGGCCCGAGGGACAAGGCCGTTGACCCGAACTACCTCGGCTCCAGCGCCGATTTCCTGGATATCGACAACATCTTCACCAGCGAGGAAGCGCCGGCCGGCAGCGAATCGCCTTTCCACGACATCGACGAGATCGACCTCGCCGAGAGCCAGGTGGACATCCTGAAGAGCGAGAGCCTCTTCCTCGACGAAGAGGAGTTCTACGAATCCGAAAAGCTTGTCCCTTCCGAGCTGAGCGCCATCAAGCACTGGGTGGACGAGCTCCAAAAGCAGCGGACGTCGACGATTGAAAAGAACATGATGGAGATCTTCAAGGAATTCAAGAAGGGTGTCGATGAAAAGATCAGCCAGGAAGATTACGATACGCGCTACAACCTGGGCATCGCCTATAAGGAAATGGGCTTGATCGAAGAAGCCATCCATGAGTTCCTGATTTCTTCCAAGCAGCCCCTGAAATTCTTCGACTCGGCCGGGCTGCTCGGTATCTGCTTCCGGGAAAAGGGGATGATGGACGAAGCCATCAACTGGTTTGAAAAGGCCCTGGAGATACAGGGCCGCGCAGGCGACGAATACAATGCCGTCAAGTACGAAATCGTCCAGACCGCCAAGCTGAAAGAGGACTACCCGCTGGCCAAGAAACGGGCTTCCGAGATCCTGAATGACGATCCCAACTACCGCGACATCAGAAAAGTCTTCGAAGAACTGAAGGACAAATAGGCACTTTTTTATATGTTTCGCTGGCTGGTTCACCCAATGGGATTATCGAAAAAAACTGGACGATAGCTGGCAATCGACCATTTGATTGAGACATGATGGAATTTTGTGATATTTCATAGGACCTGAAGCCCTTCCTGCATTGATCATTTTCAGCTATGGGGAATTTTGTGATATTCGCTTGACAAAGAAAGCAGATACCACTATTTGGTTTTCTTCAAATGCAACAGCCTTCCACTTGCCGCCAGGAAGCGAGAGGAGAAAGGACCTTGACCCCGCATTTCGCCCACCAGGACCGCCAGGCATGCGAACAGTGGCGCAGGGAAAAGCTCTCCCGGCTCACCATCCCCAACTCCCCCGAGACACTGGCCCGCCTTCACGGAATTTACGCCTTCCACTCCAGCCTGCTGCAGAATATCGAGGATTTCACCCCGGGCAACTTCCATATCAGCGTCCTGACGCAACCCTTCGTCCCCAGCCGCCCCGATGCCTTGTCACGGCTGCCGGCGGCGCACGCCGCGGTCGCCCTGGAGCAGTGCCTGGCTCTCCTTGATGCCGCCAGGAAATGGAACATGAATTTCATCGATTTTTCCAGGTTCCAGGTCCTGCCCACCGGGTCGCTGCGCTTTGCTTGGACACTGGAGTCCAAGGAGCTGCCGGCCACGGGCGACATTATCCGGCTTTTTCGGGACCACCGCAATTTGCGCAGCGGCAGTCCCCCAAGGGGACGGCGCAGCCAAGCTGACGCCAGCCCCCCAAGGGGACGGCGCAGCCAAGCTGACGCCAGCCCCTACCTATGCCGCCGCGAGGACTTCGCTTCC
>JAQUQF010000332.1 GCA_028749105.1 Acidobacteriota bacterium
TACAGTGCCAGGCCGCTGTTCTGCTTCAGCAGCTTGGTGATCTCCGCCAGCGCCGGAGCCGACTCCGGCTTGATGACCGACTTGCCGGTGTCGAAGTAGATGCCGTACACCGCCGCTTTTCCCGTGGCGGCGATGCTGGCGCTCAATGCCGCCGCGTCGGCGATTACGTCCTGCTTCATCGCCCCTTTTTCAACCACCACCACCGTGTACTCCCAGCCTTCGTTGAATGCTTCAATGTGAACATAGGTTAGGCCGCCGTCCTTGGCGATCTTGCCCTCGATCACCCGCCCTTCGTTGACCAGGATCTTGGCGCCGATCTTGTTCAAGGCATTTTCGTAATTGCGCCCGATCTGCAGCATGCTCGCCGGCTTCGCGTCGCTCTTGACGCTGTACCCCAGTTTCGTGACCCTGCCCTCCCAGTTCTCATCCTGACCCGACAAATAGGGGGAAGTGTATTTATCGAACTCCATGACCTCGTAATTGGAGATATAGTACCCCGGCATGCGCGTAAAGAGCGGGTGGTCCAGGCTTCCCTTTATATCGGTTTCGCTCCAGGCAAACCCGAACGACGCGGCGAACAATGCGATCCATATCCAGACCATCTTGTGGTGCAGCATCTTGACCTCCGCTGGCAATGAATATCGCACTAGATTGTAAGGCAAAATCGTCGCTATTTCAATGGCCCTCCGCAATAGCGCGATTTACTTGAAGATGCCGAAATGCCCCAGGAGCCACCACAAAAAAAGGAAAAACAACACAGTCGAAAGGCAGCCCGTGCCAAGCTTCTTCGCCCCCCAACCGGCGGCGATGGTCCGTAAAATCTTGCTCATGCACTCATCCTAATCCGTCGGCAACATGATTGCAAGCACTAAACCCAGGGAGTCGCTTTTTCTTCATCCCTGATCTCTTTGATCAGAGCCGACAGATCGTGGTGGTGGCTGAGTGGCTGATCCGTGGCAATGCCCAGGAAGAGAAGCGAGTCGTGATGCACGATGATGTCGTAAACACCGATCAGGCGCGCCAAAATGGTTTTTGCATAGTCCAGCCTCCCGAGTTTGCCGCGAAAATACTGGCCGCGAACCGGAAAATAGCGGACCTGCCGGCGAATGGGCTCCGGCAGCGAGCGGCGATATATGGCGGCGGCCAAGGCGTGCGTCGGCGGGACCGCCGACGTGCTGAATATGAAAACCCGTTTCCTTTGCAGGACGGCCCAACGGTCGCGGATATACCGGGCCCCGTACAGATGCCCCATGTGGAAGGGCGCCCCATAAATGACGGCCTCGTAGGGAGCCAGGTCGGGATCCTGGGCCTGGCCCAGATCGAAAAGATCGGCCCCGCACTCCTGCGCCAGCCACTCGGCGTAGCGCCGGGTCGAACCATTGCGGCTGCGATATATCACTGCCTTTTTCATCCATTTCTCCTTGCTCACCGGCCTGGCGGATCCGGCATCAGGTTTGGCTCGGGCCCTGTCATACGGTATGACGGCTTCAATCAGCGGACCCGCAAGCCATTGACGATCAACTCGATGTATCCTTCGATCACGCGCCGTTGCTCCTTAATTCCGGCCTGAGGGGAATTGATCAGCAGCATGGCGATTCCATGCAAGGTGGCCCAAATGGTCTGCACGGCAGGATAGAGCGGGCGCTTCGGAATCTCGCCGGCAGCCATGGCCTGCGTAAGGCTCGCGGCCAGTACGGCAAAGCCTTTTTCCCGGGTTGCCGCTTCGGTCAGGAACTGCGCATCATTGTTGCTGCGCCCCAGCCGGCTGCTGAAAGTGACCCGGTACCAGTTGGGATTTTCAAGGGCAAACGCGATGTAGACACGCATTCCTGCGACCAGCTGCCGCAAGGGAGGTGAATCGCCCGCGCCCGTGTTCCCCAGCCGGAGCATGAAGCGGGCAAAGCCGTCATCGACGACAT
Source organism: Acidobacteriota bacterium (assembly GCA_028749105.1). Classification (GTDB taxonomy): domain Bacteria; phylum Acidobacteriota; class Aminicenantia; order UBA2199; family UBA2199; genus UBA2199. The sequence continues at coordinate 1,920 of JAQUQF010000332.1, forward strand.
GATCGATCAGGTCGGCCTTGTTCTTGAAGTAAAGGTAGATGGTGGTGGCGGAATAGCCGATGCGGGAAGCCACCTTGCGGATGGACACCTGTTCAAAACCTTCCCGGGCCAGCAGGTCCGTGGTGGCTTGCAGGATCAGGCGACGCAGCTTCTGCTTTTCACTGTCGATTCGGGCTCTGACAGACATATCTTAACTCCGTTATTTTACTTTACATTGTTATTTTATCAAAATCCTATTTCATTGTCAACAAGAAAACTAGAGACGAATCAGAAAATTGTGAAAGGGATCATCCCCCATGCCATTCTTCCCTCATACAGTGATGAAAAGCTACCAAGCAAGCATTGGCGGCTTCAAATGCTCAGGTGTGCAAGCAAATTCGCACTTTCACAATCCGTCGCCGAGCCTCAAGCTAATAGAGTTGGCGGCGCAGGTAATCGTTGCGCCTTTCCAGCCAATGGATCTCCCGTTCCAGTTCGCGGATCTCTCTGTAGCTGCCCCTGCGGCGGCCGAGTCGATCCATCCTGTTTTCAAGTTTCCAGATGCGTTTTTCGTTCCTGCGGATCTCCCTGACGATCTGCCGCTCCTGGCGATATTGGTATTGGGCATAGCGGTTGTATTGACTATGCATTGGAACATGCCGGTGCAGGACGATGGCAATTCCGCCGCGACCGCGCCGTGGCGGATTATTTCTTCCATGACGGGCCTGAAGATTCAGGCTCGTGGCCATGAATATCCCGACGATCGATGCGATCAGCAGTATTCGTTTCATTTTGTGCCTCCGCTATCATCAAGCAAGGTTGCTGCCAACTTTTCTGGCTGGGATCGTCCTCTTTTCAGGACAGACCGCGCATCGGGATGTCGCCGTTCCCGCCAGCGCG